>CAYXQH010000597.1:0-4212 GCA_964467425.1 uncultured Saprospiraceae bacterium | reverse complement strand
GTCTACCTGTCTACCTGTCTACCTGTCTACCTGTCTACCTGTCTACCTGTCTACCCGTCTACCCGTCTACCCGTCTACCCGTTTTCCACTTTGACGATATTGGAAAAATAAAACGCCGATCAATATAAAGAGGCCTAAAAATTCGCGAACCAATTCTATATACTTTGATTCTGCTTTCATGGATCCGGTAATCGTTGGCATCCCGTCGCCAAGCCAGGTGATGAAATCTGGAAGTAAAACAGCCCAGTATACGATTAGGCCAATTAAGCCAACAATGATTAGCCAGCGATTATATTTTCCAAAAGCTGCAAAACCACAGATCGCGGCAACAGCCAAATAGATAGCAATCCATAACCAGGGATCGGGATCATTGTATTGAAAATAAGCAAATAAGACAAACAGCAATGCGAGGATAATATTTAGAATTTTCATGGATGATTTTTTCTTTGATCATTTTAGAACTCTATTCGATAACTTAAAATAGGAATTAGTCCCAATTGATTTTGTACAATTACCGCACCTTGTTGGACATCGTAATAATTAAAGGCGATGTTTTTACGGTTGCTGGCATTTTGAATATCCAGAGAAACCGTACTGCTAAAGTTAGGTTTATTGTTTTTAAAATATAAACGAAGATCAATTTTGAAAAAATCCCGCTGCTTGATAGTAAAAGCATTTGCTTCATCGAAAACAGTTTCGCCTGCTAAAATAGAAGCCGCTTCATTAATTGGTGTTTCACGAAAACCACCGTAGTAAGCTATCCGACCATTGAGACCAAAGACTTTTTCTTTTCCTTTCTTTTGCCATCGAAATTCTTTTCCAGCTGTTCCATTAAAAATATAATTACTGTTAAAACGAGTGTCTCTGATAAAGCCGTCTCCCGCTCTGTATTTTGATTCGAAAACTGAACCATTGATCAGAAAGAAAGTGTTTTTAGCAAAGGTCTTTTGTAAGGTCAATTCGACACCATAATTTTCTCCTTCGCCTGCGTTGATTAGATTTCTTAAAGAAAATTCCTCCACAGCATTTAAAACAGAATAAGTACTGTTTGGATTATTTTCTATTGGAACATCGAAAAGAAACTGTGCGTAAATCTCTCCTTTTATAGTAGTAGAAGGATTGAGTTTATTATTAAAGGCAATGACTAAATGATGTGCTTTTGTGAAATCTAGATTCTCATTGCTGCCACTTGGCGTATTGGCAAAATAAACATGCGCTTGTTGGATTTGGCTATGTAAGCCATAGGCAATACTGATGTTTCTTTTATTGTTGATCAAATACTTGAGAGAGGCTCGGGGTTCTAGAGATTGGGAGCCATTAAAAGTGAAATGTTGGAAGTGTAAACCGATATTTGCTTTTAAACGATTCGCAAGAAAATCTCGCTGGTAATTTATAAAAGGTTGTATCAGCATACTTTCATCTAAACCATCAAAATTAATGTCGAAAGTATCATTGACCGAGAATATATCATTGCTGATTTGTGTCAAATACAGACCAGCAGTTAAACGATTATCTATGTTGAATTTGTGATTGATTTTAGTAGAAAAAGAAGCTTTACGTTCATCGATTCCATCAAAAGAAACTTCCTCTCCTATTAGATTTTCATTCAGTCTAAAAGCTTGTCGACTTGTTTCTCTGGAAGAGTAGGCAAAAGCAGAATTCCAGCTTGTTTTAGGTCCCAAACTCAAGGTATGCGTTGCACCAAAAGCGATCATGTCATTGTTATAAAAAATATCAAAACGATCTTTTTGAAACTCCCAAACTGTGCTGTCTGCTTCGGCAAAAAAATCGTTTTGACTTTGACCCCACATACCAAAGAGCGAAAATTTTCCAGCACCTTCGGTTGGAAGATGAACATTAAAAGCTAAATCCTGGTATTGAATATCTTCATCCCCCAGTTCGACTCCTAAATTACTAAGTAAGCCTATAAACGAATAGCGGTAGTTTACTAAAAATGAACTTCCTGCCTTTTTCGAAATCGGTCCTTCCGCAGCAAGATCAAAACCAATAAGCCCTGCTTGCGCAGTAAATTCATATTTTTCGTTATTTCCAGGGCGGAGCCTCATGTCCATTACTCCGGAAAGTGTATTTCCATAGGAGGATGGAAACGCACCAGTCAAGAAATGTGAAGTGCCTAATAATTGTGCACTCAAGATATTTACGCCACCTCCATTTTGAGTAGGGCGATCACTAAACGTTCCGGCATTGCTTGTATGGTTAGGGTTGACAATTTCGAGCCCTTCCAGTCGCCAGGATAAACTATTAGGACTATTTCCTCTGATTGAAATATTATTTGCCTGATCACTCGTGCTAGCAACTCCCGCAAAGGTCATAGCCAATCGCGAAGGATCATAAAAGGTTCCTGGGAAACGAAGTACTTCTTCCTGCGTTAAAGTGCTGACACTAACGGGACTCACTTCCTGTGCTCGAACTCGCTTACCAATTAAAATCACCTCATTCAGCGTTTCTTGTTTTTCAGAAAGTTGAATCGTTAATACCAGTTCTTTTCCGGATTCTAATAAAAGTTGTGATAAGATCAGATCTTCGTATCCAATCAAACTGACTTTTATGGTGTAATAACCAAGTGGCAGTGATTCAAAGCGAAATTTTCCTTCTGCATTGGTAGAGGTACCATTTAGTGGTTTGGAGTCCATAAGTACAAGGCTTGCTCCAACTAAAGGTAAGTCGGAATCTGCATCTGTGACCGTTCCGCGAATAGTCTGGACTTGAGCAGAAGCTATATAAGAGCAAAAGAAAAAAGCTAATAGCAAACTACTTTTCAACGAAAACAGGCTATTAGCTTTTTTATAAATGGATGATATCATTGTAAGTTAATTGAATTGTAAATCTACAATCCAATTATCTTTTTATTTAATTTTTCATCTGTTTTCGCATCAGCAAAATCATCAAATGCTCGTTCGGTTACTTTTATAATATGATCCTGGATAAATGTTGCTCCTTCTTTAGCTCCTTGTTCGCCATCTTTAATACAACATTCCCATTCTAATACAGCCCAGCCGTTAAAATCATATTGAGCCAGTTTGCTAAAGATCGTTTTAAAATCTACCTGACCATCACCTAAGGAACGGAATCGCCCTGGACGATCTACCCAACCCTGATAACCACCATAAACACCAGAACGACCAGTAGGGTTGAACTCTGCATCTTTTACATGAAACATTTTGATCCGCTCATGATAGATGTCAATAAAAGAAAGGTAATCCAGACATTGTAAAACATAATGACTCGGATCGTATAGAATATGACATCGCTTATGATTACCAGTAGCTTCTAAAAAACGTTCGAAGGTAATACCATCATGAAGATCTTCTCCCGGATGAATTTCATAACAGACATCTACACCATTATCATTAAAGGTGTTCAAAATTGGAAGCCAGCGTTTGGCCAATTCTTTAAATCCTGTTTCAACCAAACCTTGAGGTCGTTGTGGCCAGGGATAAACAGTAGGCCAAAGTAAAGCGCCTGAGAAAGTAGCGTGAGCTTTTATGCCGAGGTTTTTACTAGCTTTTGCAGCAAGCTTTAATTGTTGAACAGCCCATCTTGTTCTAGCCTTTGGTTTACCATGTACTTCTTTTGGTGCAAAGCCATCAAACATTACATCATAGGCCGGATGAACTGCCACTAATTGCCCTTGCAAATGGGTAGAAAGTTCAGTAATCGTAATGCCATGTGATTTAGCAATACCTTTGAGTTCGCCACAATAAGTTTTGCTTCGAGCTGCTTTTTTCAAATCAATCAATCCGGATTCCCAGGTTGGTACTTGTACGCCTTTATAGCCCAAACTTGCCGCCCATTTACACATTCCTTCAAAGGTGTTAAACGGTGCTTTGTCTTGAGCGAATTGCGCCAGAAATATAGCAGGTCCTTTTATATTTTTCATAGGTGTTATTGTTTTAATTAGAAAATGAGTTCAATCAAAATGAATTAAAACTTAATCCATTTCTGCTTACTTTTTCCGGACTCGATTACTTTTTCAATAAAGCGCATTCCTCGTACGCCATCCTCAACTGAAGGAAAGTCCATATGGATTGCTTTCGGTTTTTTACCAGAAAGTCTTGCTCTTAAGCTAAGGGCAAAATTGCGATAGATATTAGCGAAAGCTTCGAGATATCCTTCTGGATGTCCAGCAGGAATTCGAGTGGCGTGTTGTGCCTCAGGGTATAAGTCTCCAAATCAGGTACGAATGATTTG
>CAYXQH010000596.1:0-4213 GCA_964467425.1 uncultured Saprospiraceae bacterium | reverse complement strand
AAGGTTGCAGGTTCGAACCCTGCCGAGGTCACAATAAAGAGTTCACTATTTTAGTGGGCTTTTTTATTTTAACTTACTATATAATGATAAATTACAAAAAGAACTGGATAGAATTTCGGACCCGCCCGACCGCTGACGCTGTCATGCGGGCTGGTTTCGGCTCCGAAGGTTGCAGGTTCGAACTCCACCCGTATCAACAGTTGGACGGGCCTGCCGAGGTCACTAGAAAAGCCTAAACCTTACCATAAGGGTTAGGCTTTTTCTTTTTAATCATTAAAATACAATTGCTGATTAATATGTTTTTTAAACAATTTGGAGGTAAGGTTACAAAAGAGCTAAAAGCTGAATATAGCAAATCAACGAATTGGAAAGATGGTAGTTTTCAAAATCTTGAAAAAACCAAATTTGATGTTGCCCCATCTAAAATCCCTTCCATTATTTATAAGCAGATTTCTCAACGAAAAAATCAAACGCCAAATCAACCACTTCCAATTCTTCCTTTTAATAAAAAAGAATTTCTGACAAATGCTCAGCAAGCAAAATTTATATGGTATGGTCATTCTGTTGTATTGATGCAAATGAATGGAAAGACTTTATTAATTGACCCTATGCTTGGACCCGACACCAGTCCGATTGCCCCCATTACTACCAAACGATTCTCTGAAAACACCTTAGACTTAATCGACGAGTTTCCAGAAATAGATTTGGTATTTATTACCCATGACCATTATGATCATTTGGATTATGCCAGTATTCAAAAATTAAAATCAAAAACAAAAAAGTATTTTGTTGCTCTTGGGATAAAACGCCATTTAATAAGCTGGGGTGTTGAAGAAAATCGGATACAAGAATTTGATTGGTGGGATAGTCAGGAGATTCATAACATTCAAATCACCTTTACTCCTACGCGTCACTTTTCGGGACGTGGATTGCGTGATCGGCAGAAATGTTTATGGGGAGGTTGGGCATTTAAAACGAAGCATGAAAACATTTGGTTTAGCGGCGATGGTGGATATGGTGAACACTTCAAAACAGTTGGTGAAAAATTAGGTCCTTTTGATTTTGCGTTTATGGAATGTGGTCAATACAATGATTACTGGCGTCCAATACATTTGTTTCCCGATGAATGTGTTCAGGCAGCAATGGATGCTCAGGTTAAAAAAGCGATGCCAGTACATTGGTGTGGTTTTCCATTATCTTTTCAACACACCTGGGAAGAACCAGCAGAAGCATTTGTTCAGGCAGCTATAAAAGAAAAACTACCTTACGCAGTTCCTACGCTTGGACAATTGTTTGATATTGATACTGTTTTAACAGAAAAATGGTGGGATACTTTCAGCAGCACTTCTTAGTCGTTTCGTAAATTTACAATTCATTAAAAACCAGTTCTGGGTTTTCAAGAATAGACTTTGTCAACAGATAATGTTCCGTTTCTTTATAATCTATTTTTGAAATCTTTCCATCTTGAAAATGAAACACCTCCGAGTTTGGAACAGACATAATAATTGGGGAGTGTGTTGCAATTATAAAATGCGCTCCGGTCGTTTTTACTTTTTCCATAATTAATGACAAGAGACTCAATTGTCTGGCTGGAGAAAGCGCAGCCTCTGGCTCGTCAATAAGATAAAGTCCTTTAGCGGTTATTCGAGAAGTGAAAAATTTAAGGAAGCCTTCTCCATGCGACATAGCCTCAAGATTTTCAGTGTAGCTTTTTATAAAGCTATTCTTCTCCCCTTCCAGCGCACCAAGCGTAAGCTTTATATCTCCTCCGGTAAATGTTGCTTTTACCTCATCGATCTCCTCATTCAATGCTCTGATATCGTTTTTAATTTTTCTGGAAAAGCCTATAAAGTCTTCTGCCCGAACAAAGAAACCATGATGTGTTTTTTCTTTCCAACGAATACTTAGATAATTAGCCAAACTATTCGCTGCAACTAATGACTCATCCTCCTCCAATCTAAAACTTCCGGCTAAAGGCACACCAGTGTAAGCGGCAATCGCTTCGAGAATCGTTGATTTTCCGCTTCCATTTTCACCAACAAAAAAACTAATATTCTTTTCGAATACTATTTCTTCAAAGTCTTTAATCAAAGGTAAATTCCAGGGAAAATTATCTTGTTCATCTTCTGGATAGTTCCGCATTCTGATCGTTGACAGCAGCATCTTTTATTTTTTTGTAAAGATAGGATTGTTGTTATAAAACAATAGAAGCATAATCCTTATTCTTTTATCAAAACAAGTATTATTCAAATAACTGGATAAAAAAGAAAAAACGCCTTAGTTTTTCAACATAAATCTTATTTTAGCGAGCGAAACTGAATAAAATCAAATTATTACGATGAAAGTAGGTATACCTAAAGAACTGAATTCGAATGAATCTCGGGTCGGTGCCACTCCTAAAACAGTTGAACGATTGAAAAAGCAAGGCTTTGAAGTCGCTATTCAACGGGGCGCTGGTACAGATGCAAACTTTGCTGATGCTGATTATGAAAAAGCGGGAGCAACTATTTTAGATTCTATTGAAGCGGTTTATGAAAACAGTGATATCATTTTAAAAGTGCTTGCCGTAACGGATAGCGAAATAGAAATGATGCACAAAGATCAAGTCATGCTGAGCTATCTCGCTCCAGCGCAAAATCAAGATCTTCTCAAAAAATTAGCAGATAAAGGTGTGAATGCCATAGCTATGGATGCGATTCCCAGAATCTCCAGAGCACAAAAAATGGACGTTCTTTCTTCCATGGCAAATATTGCTGGTTACCGATCTGTCATTGAAGGTGCCAATCATTTTGGTCGTTTTCTAAATGGTCAAATTACTGCAGCAGGAAAAGTACCTCCAGCAAAAGTTTTGGTTATTGGAGCTGGTGTAGCTGGACTAGCAGCTATCGGAACTGCCCGATCGCTAGGAGCGATTGTTCGCGCTTTTGATACGCGGATGGAAGTAGCCGAGCAAATTGAAAGTATGGGTGCTCAATTTTTGAGTGTAGAAATTGAAGAAGATGGATCAACGGCTTCCGGTTATTCCAAAGTGATGAGCCCAGCATTTATCGAAGCAGAGATGGCGCTTTTTAAAGAACAAGCTAAAGAAGTCGACATCATTATCACGACAGCGCAAATTCCAGGTCGAAAAGCTCCGGAATTAGTTCTAGACTATCACGTCGCAGCCATGAAGCCTGGTTCTGTGATTGTTGACCTTGCTGCTTCAACTGGTGGAAATTGTGTCTTGACTCGAGATGGTGAAATTTATAAAACGGATAATGGGGTAACTATTATTGGAAAGCTCGATCAGCTACCTGGTCAGGCAAGTCAGTTATACGGAAACAATCTTTGTCATCTCTTAGATGATATGGGCAAAGCAGAAGGTTTTAAAATAGACATGGAGGATGATGTGGTCAAGCGAGCAATGGTGACCTATAATGGTGCCGTGAATTGGCCACCAGAACCACTGCCAGTAAGTCCACAGAAAAAAGTAGCGAAGGTTGAAGCAGCGGTTGTACCTGCCGGACCGAGTGATGAAGAATTAGCAAGAAAGAAAAGTGTCTCCATGTTGGTTACATTAGCAATCATAGGGGCCCTGTTATATTTATTGGGCATGGTCGCTCCTGATGATTTCATGCAACACTTCACGGTTTTTGTATTATCCGTTTTTATTGGTTGGCAAGTAATCTGGAATGTTTCGCATTCCTTACATACGCCCTTGATGGCGGTCACCAATGCGATAAGCGGAATTATCATTATCGGAGGATTATTACAAACCCGAAATGATTTTTCAGACCCCATGACTATCATAGCCTCGATTGCTATTTTAGTTGCTAGTATTAATATTGTCGGTGGTTTCGTTGTGACACACCGTATGTTGAAAATGTTTAGAAAGTAATCAAATGATATCACCACAAATACAATTAGCTTCCTATCTTTTTGCCGGAATTTTATTTATTCTGAGTCTTGGAGGTTTATCTTCTCAGGAATCTGCAAAAAGAGGCGTGATCTACGGTATCGCCGGAATGATCATTGCCATTTTATCTACCGTTTTAGGTGAAGGCGTAGAGGGGCATACTTATATTATTGCTGCCATTGCTATTGCTTCAGTTATTGGGATTCTTGTCGCTCGGAAAGTCGAAATGACTTCCATGCCGCAATTGGTCGCCATATTACATAGTTTTGTTGGATTGGCTGCGGTCTTGGTTGGCTTTGGGTCGTACCTTGATCCACA
>CAYXQH010000595.1:0-4213 GCA_964467425.1 uncultured Saprospiraceae bacterium | reverse complement strand
GAATAATTAGGCATTTTAATTGATTTGCTGTATTTCGAAATATCATTGTGTGAGATCACTTTTTTCCGAATATTCTTCTTGGTGGATTTGGGAAAAATTAAATTTTAACAAATTTAATATGTTCAAAAGTTGATTTTTTGGAAAAACATGTTCATTTTGCATACAGACAGGAAATTAACCTCTCCGTTAAATTTCTGTTAAGGTAAGTTTAAAATACACGAAACGCTTTGTTTTATGTTTAAATTGGACTTATCTTTGGTGAGAGAATAGTAATAAATCAATTTCTCAATATTCATTAATCAATAAAACTTTTTGCTATAGACGGTAAACTTCTACACTAAACATTTTTTTCATTTTAGAAAAATAGGATAGTTATGCAAGTTATGCCAGTTAGCGATCAGCAACTTATTGCTCATTATTTGGAAGGTGATGACCGATCATTCGAGATTCTTCTAAACCGTCACCGCCAAAAAATCTACACTTCCATATATCTTTTTGTCAAGGACACTGCCCTTGCTGAAGACATATTCCAAGAAGTTTTCATTAAAATTATTGACACCTTAAGAAAAGGGAAATACAACCACGAAGGTAAATTCGTTCAGTGGGCGATGCGTATTTCTTATAATATGTGTGTTGATTATTTCCGTCGATCTAAACGTCGACCAAAAGTAGCTCCAACGGAGACTTTTGACATTTTTGATGTTTTGCAGATATCTGATGATAATGCAGAGCAACGAATGATTAAAAGCCAGACTCATGAAAAAATCAGAGGTTTGGTAGATCAACTTCCTCCTGAACAAAGAGAGGTCGTCATCTTAAGACATTATGCGGATATGAGTTTTAAAGAAATCGCACAATTGACTCGAGTAAGTATTAATACTGCTCTTGGACGAATGCGTTATGCTTTAATCAATATTCGTAAAATGGTTGAAGATAAAGAAGTGATCCTCCAGTAATACTATTCTGGGAGGGTGCAATTGGATAACAATTTACCTATACCTATAAAACTATATAGATCTCTAAGCAAATAGTGCTATAACTTTGGTTGTAGCACTATTTTTTTATTTCCCAAAATTACATACCCGAAAGATGGCTTAATGCTAAAGCCGCAAAAGTCAAGGTTAGAAAAAACCCAAGCATATCTGTAATGGTGGTTAAAAGTGGACCAGAAGCTAAAGCCGGATCGATCCCCATTTTTTTTAATAAAAGAGGAACAGTTCCACCAATGGAAACGGCGACTAAGGTGTTAAGCGCTAAAGCACTACCCACGACTATACCTAAAACAACATTCCCTTTCCAGAGCCATGCTGCAAGTCCAATCAAAAGGCCTAGAATTAATCCATTAATTAAACCAACAGAAAGTTCCTGAAACCAAACACGCATTACTTCAACTGGTTTTACCACACCTAGTGATAGCTCACGCATACTTACGGCAACAGCTTGATTTCCAGAACAACCACTCATGTCAGAAATAATTGGTAGAAAAACAGCTAAGGCGATCACTGAACTCAAAACATCTTGATTCATGGCGATGACACTAGCAGCAATGATATTTAAAATAATATTGACAGAGAGCCAGGATAATCTTCTTTTCGCACGGAGCAAAACAGGCATGGTTCGGAGCTCGTCTCCACCAATGATACCCTGCGTCTCAAGATGTTCGTAGGTCATTTTCTCAACATTAGCTTCTAAGACGTTTTTTCTAAGAACGACGCCGACTAGTTTTTGCATATTATCAATAATCGGTACGCCATAGAATGTATGTTTATCAAAAAAGCCAGATAATTCTTCTTGGGTAGCGGAGTGGTGAAGCGAATGAACATTTTGAATAGCAAGGTCCCCTAATAAGGTTGTTGGTAATGCGAAAAGTAAATCATGCATTTTTAAAACGCCGGTAAATTTTCCAGAATCGGAAGTGATATAAAGATACATCACGTTATAACCTTCAAACTCTTCTGCTCTGCCTCTAAGTTTTAAGGTCAAATCTCTAACCGTCATTGATTCAGAAAAAGATAAAAACTCAGTGATCATTAAACCACCTGCTGTTTTTTGAGCATAACCAATTAATTGCCTCGTTTTGCTTGCTTCCTCCTCGTCCATTTCTGTCATAATGGATTCTGCAGCTTCCGTGTCTAGTTCTAATAACAAATCGGCCTTTTCATCACTATGCATTTCACTGATAATAGAAGCCGCTTTTTCAGCTTCCATATTTTTTATAATATCAACAGCCTGAACTTCTGGGATGTCTTCAATGATTTCTGCAGCAACTTTGGGTTCTAGAACAGTTAGAAGATCTTCCTGATCTTGCTTATTCATATGCCCAACACTATGCGTGATCTCTTTAGAACTGAGGGAATCGATAAACTTCGTTAGCTCAATTTTCTTTCTGGCTTTTATTAAGCTTACTATGTATTTCCAGGGACGTCTTTTATTTGTTGACATAAGGTATTCGTTTATTTACCTCAAGAATAAGGAGGAGCCGGTGGGCTATCTAAAAGGCTTCCTTTTGATTGTATAAAATTATTTTGCCATTTGCATTTTCGCATAATCCTTTGCAAAGTAGGTGAGGATTGCATCTGCTCCAGCACGATGAATACTCAACAGTGTCTCGGGCATTGCTTGTTCATAATTGAGCCATCCTTTTTGACAAGCAGCAATAAGCATCGCGCATTCCCCGCTTACATGATACGCAGCGATAGGAAGTTCAAAGTTTTCTTTAAGTAAATGAATCACATCGAGATAGTTCAATGCTGGTTTTACCATCAAAAAGTCTGCACCTTCCGCAGTGTCCAATTCTGCTTCAATCAAGGCCTCCCGTTTATTAGCAGGATTCATTTGATAGGTTTTTTTATCCTTTGGAATGTTGTCACCTTCTACAGGAGCACTATCCAGGGCATCACGAAAAGGACCATAAAACGCGCTGGCATATTTTGCAGTATAGGCCATGATTCCAGTATCTGAAAATCCTTTATCATCCAGTGCTTCCCGGATGGCTTGCACACGACCATCCATCATATCTGATGGGCCAAGTATATCAAATCCTGCTTCCGCCTGTGCGACAGCCATTTTACAGAGTTGAACTAACGTTTGGTCATTTATTATTTTACCATCTCTGACGATGCCATCATGACCATCAACATTATAAGGGTCAAGTGCAATATCACTGATAATACAAGCTTCTGGAAATTGCTCTTTTATTGTTCGGGCTATTTTTAAATAAAAATTATCAGGATTATAACTATAGGTTCCGGTTTTGTCTTTGAATTGATCCTCGATTGCAGGAAATAAAATAAAGCTTTTCAAACCTAAGCTCAAACACTCTTCTATTTCTTTCAAAATGAAATCAATAGACATCCTATAATTTCCAGGTAAAGAATTGACTTCTTCTTTTATGTTTTCTCCATCAACTACAAAAAGTGGATACACTAAATGATTGACTGATAAATGCGTTTCTGTAGTCAGATCCCTTATTGCGGTAGATTGTCGGTTTCGTCTTGGTCGTCTAAGCATGGAGCAGTTTTCAATTAACAATTAATAATTTTCAAGAATCTCTATTTAGTGCTTTTTTTCTTCTTCTTCGGAACAGGGTCATGACCATGCGGTCCCCAGGGATGACATTTTCCAATTCGTTTTGCTCCGAGCCAAACACCTTTCAAAACCCCCCATTCCATAATTGCCTGTACCATATAGTGAGAGCAAGTTGGTTGAAACCTACATTTAGGACCTAAGAGGGGAGAGATGGCTATTTGATAAAAGCGGATTGGAAGAATGAATATTTTTTTTAGAATAGAATTTAGCATCATTTAATTTTAAAACGTCACCTTATCATTGTCTTGCCCTTTCTGAAATAAAAAATAGCCTTGCTTATTTCCGGGTGCCTGAATATGGATAATATTTTTTTGATCATCAAACACTTCCATAAGCAAATTATTTGTGACTTCCAGACTACTTAATGCGGAGACATCTGTTATTTCAAGGTAACACCAAACCGCTTGCAAGTCTTCGGATTGTTCTTTCCCAATAAATTCAAACGCTACTTTAGTATCATTCACCACCAACTGAAAACATTGTTCGAAATATCGAAATAAATAAGTTTCCGCTTTTTTATGTTCTTTTTCTGTACATAGAAATAATTTATCTGCGCCTTGTAATCGGAGAGCCTCTTCCAAATCATCCAAATATAAATGCACAGTAATCTGTAAAGCTTTTTCAG
>CAYXQH010000594.1:0-4226 GCA_964467425.1 uncultured Saprospiraceae bacterium | reverse complement strand
CAATTAACAAAAGAGGAACAAGGCTGGTTAAAAGCGGCAGCAAATGAAAGTGTAGATGTACAGAAAAAATATTGGGCGGAGTCTGTCGAAAAATGTATGAAAACACTCAAAGAAGCTGGGGTAGAAATTCACTATCCAGACCAAAGCCTGTTTGCAGATAAAGCAGCGACGGTGCTGGAAAATTTTTCTAAAGATCCTGAAATGAAAAAACTTGTTGATCAAATTAATAACCAGTCAAAAAAATAATTCCCGATTTTTTAAACCAAAAGAGGGATTTAATTTTTGACAAATACTATATAACCAATACTAAATAAACTAAATGAACACAGCATACAAAACGATAAATCGAGTCATTGAAAAATTTCTAATCATCATTTTTGCTTTGCTGGTGGTCGATGTGCTATGGCAGGTGTTTTATAGAAATGTATTAGGAAAGTCAAGTTCTTTTACGGAAGAGTTTGCTCGCTTTGCTATGATATGGTTGGCAATACTCGGCGCTGCTTATTTGAATGGACAACGTTCGCATCTCTCGATGGATTTTTTACTCCGAAAACTTTCTCCAAAGAAAAAACAGAAACGATTGGTCATTATAGAGATATTAATGGCACTGTTTGCATTTTTTGTATTAGTAGTTGGAGGAATTAATCTCGTCTACATCACCTTGCATCTTGGGCAAATGTCCTCTGCATTAAATATTCCGCTTGGATTCATTTATATAATTGTGCCATTTAGTGGAATGCTGATCGTCTTTTATTCGGTGTATAATATTTCTAAACTCCAAAAGACAATATAATGGGAATCGAAGTAATTAGTATTTTGGTTTTATTTGTGTTGTTTTTCTTCTTGCTGGGGTACGGTGTTCCAGTCGCTTATAGTATTGGGATTGCGACGACGGTTACGCTGCTTATTAATATCCCTTTCATTCCTGGATTAACAACGATCTGTCAGCAGATGACGACAGGGATAGATAGTTTTGCTTTATTGGCAATTCCTTTTTTTATACTCGCAGGAGAGTTAATGAACCGAGGTGGAATCGCGCAACGCTTGATTCAATTTGCTAAATCATTAGTCGGAAGTTTACCGGGAGGGCTAACATATGTAAACATTATTGCGGCAATGCTCTTTGGTGCCGTCTCTGGCTCTGCGGTTGCAGCTGCTTCCGCGATCGGAGGTATCATGACAGATCAGATGGAAGAAGAAGGCTATCCAAGACCTTTTAGCGCAGCCATAAATATTACCTCTTCAACAACCGGATTGATTATTCCACCGAGTAATGTTTTGATCATCTATGCATTGGCGAGTGGGGGAGCGGCTTCTGTTGGTGCCCTGTTTATGGCTGGTTATATTCCTGGAATATTAGTGGGCATTGGCCTTATGATTGCAGCGGCAATTTATGCGAAAAGGAAAAAACTACCTAGAGGGAAAAGTGTAAAGCTTCCAAAGCTATGGCTCGACTTTAGAAGATCTTTTTTGAGTTTATTGCTGTTGGTAGTTGTCGTAGGTGGAATAGTAAAAGGCATCTTTACGGCGACAGAGGCAGCGGCGATAGCCGTTTTGTATGCCGGAGTATTAGCTCTTTTTTATAAGGAACTAAAAGTAAATCAATTGGGAGAAGTGTTACTGGCAAGTGCAAAAACAACAGCGATAGTGATGTTTTTAATTTGTGCTTCGATGGCCATGTCCTGGGTTTTTTCATTTGAAAGTATTCCTCAATTGATGACTACTTTTTTATTAGAATCTGTACATAGCCCTGTTTTAATTTTTCTAATTATAAATGTTATTCTTTTAGTGGTAGGTACCTTTATGGATATCACTCCCGCCGTTTTGATTTTCACACCTATTTTTCTTCCTGTTGTTACAGAACTTGGAATGGATCCCGTACATTTCGGGATGATCATGGTGTTGAATCTTTGTGTCGGTCTTTGTACTCCACCAGTAGGAACCGTACTGTTTGTTGGAAGTGGTGTCGCAAAAGTTTCTGTTGCGGATGTAGTGAAACCGCTGATGCCTTTATTAATAACTATGGTTCTTGTTCTTCTTTTAATTACGTACTTTCCAGCCTTGTCACTTTGGTTGCCTGGTTTATTTGGCTTGTAAACCCATCCCCGGCTACAGCGCATATTTGTCACAGGCAAATGCTGTTTCCAATCCTTGTGAAGGGAAGGGAGTATAAATAATGTTTTTATGGCTTACAAAGAAGTACTAAAATTGGCGAGAAATTTAAGGAAGAATCAAACTCCTGCTGAAAAAGTATTTTGGAATAAAGTGAGAGGACGAAAATTTATAGGACTAAAGTTCAATAGACAATTTATAATTCAACACTCAGAAGTTTTAGGTAAAAAATCTTACTTTATTCCGGATTTCTATTGTCATGAAAAAAAGTTAATTGTTGAGATTGATGGGCGAATTCATCTTAAGCAAATTGAATATGATGAATTAAGAGAAGATATTTTAATTAAAATGAAATATAAAATCATTCGCTTTAAAAACGAAGAAGTGTTGACAGATTGGAATGAAGTAGAAAAAAGGTTGACTAGATTTATAGAATCTATTAAGTGAATTTGATGTTCTATCAATAACCATCCCTCACCCTTCCCTTTCAAAGGGAAGGGAATGAATTCCGCTCTGGAAGCGGAAGAAAGGGTTGGGTTTTGCAAAACAGATGTATCCTATCTTCTGGACTAGGGGTGGGTTAATTAATAAACATGATAAAAAAACAATCATATCCACGCGCTGCATTGATCGGAAATCCTTCCGATGGTTATTTTGGTAAGACGATTGCCTTTGTCTTTAGCAATTTTCGTGCGGAGGTAATGTTAGAAGAAAGCGATGAACTTATATTGGTCCCGAATGATTCTGATACCAATCAGTTTAAAAGCATAAATGATTTTTCGGAGCGGATAGGAAAAAGAGGCTACTATGGTGGAATGCGTTTAATCAAAGCAAGTATTAAAAAGTTTTTTGAGTATACTCGAAAACATAAGCTGGATTTACACCAAAGAAATTTTACGATTCGATATCACTCTACGATTCCGATTCAATTAGGACTAGCAGGGTCTTCTGCAATAATTACTGCCTGCTTGAAAGCATTGTTGGCTTTTTATAAAATAGAAATTCCAAAGCCACAATTTGCTAACTTAATTTTATCTGTTGAAACAGAAGAATTAGGAATTCCAGCCGGATTACAAGATCGAGTTGCACAGGCCTATGAGCAGCCCGTGTTTATGGATTTTGATGAACAGTATATGAAGGAAAATAGCTTTGGAAAATATGAAACCTTTAGCGCGAAACTACTGACAAATTTGTTCATCGCTTTTAAGAGAACGGCTTCAGAAGGTTCTGAAGTGGTGCATAATAATTTGAGGCAGCGATTCGAACAAGGAGATATGAAAGTGTTAGGGGCGATGAAAGAATTTAGCTCGTTAACAGATCAGGTTTTTGATTTTTTAAAAAATAGTAATAAAGGAAATCTCCATGATTTGATAAATGCTAACTTTGATTTGCGTTCTTCAATTTGTGCAATACATCCTGCACAAAAACAAATGATTGAATTAGCCAGAGCAGAAGGAGGGAGTGCAAAGTTTACTGGGTCTGGCGGTGCAATCATTGGGACGTATATTGATGAACCACATTTTGAAAAACTATCGAATCACCTGGCACAACATCAGATGGAAGTGATAAAGCCTGAAATTGTAAGTAATGAATAAAGTACGCAAAGCAATTATTCCTGCTGCAGGATTTGGAACACGTATGCTTCCAGCTACGAAGGTGGTCCCAAAAGAATTGATCCCAGTAGTGGATAAACCAGTCATTCAGTATGTGGTCGAAGAAGCAGCCGCATCTGGCATTACCGATATTTTAATTGTCATTAGCGCTGACAAATTGGCTATCAAAGAACATTTTGAGCAGAATACCTTTTTAGAAAAACATTTACATAAAAAAGGGAAAACTCAACTTTTAGAAGAGTTACAATCTATTCATCAGCTCGCCAATATTGAATATGTTTTTCAAAAAGAAATGAATGGATTAGGTGATGCGGTTCGGTATGGGAAAGATTTTGTTGGAGAGGAAGCCTTCGCTGTTTTATTAGGAGATACGATACTGAGCTCTGATGATCTTCCTGTGACTCGTCAGCTAATCAATGTGTATGAAGAGCATCATTCATCTGTCGTAGCGCTCGATGCTATTCCTAAACACTTGGTGAGTAAGTATGGTGTAATAGATGG
>CAYXQH010000593.1:0-4238 GCA_964467425.1 uncultured Saprospiraceae bacterium | reverse complement strand
TTGATGAACCAGGGGTTTTTACAGTAGATGTGCTTTTTCAAAATGGATGTATAGGAACATCTGAAGCTGTAAATATTCAACAGTTTTGTAGTGCTGAAACACCGATTATTGATTTTGTTGATAATGTAGAGGATTGTACTTGCTTTATCAATTCAACACAAATGAAAACTGATTTTGATGGTGGAACCATTCAGTGGTTATATTATGGTATTCCAATTCCAGGTGCTACCAGTAATATTTATGAAGTGGTTGAAACAGGCGTATATCAGATTGTAGGAACTACTCCAAGTGGGCAAGAAGTTTATTCTAATATTCTTCATGCACATATAAGTGAACCGTTTGTTGAAGATTTTACAGCAGATCAAACAACTATTTTTGAAAGTGATGCTAAAGTGAAATTTAAGCCTTCTCTTTATTACTCTTGGGGGAGCTATTCTTATGCATGGAATTTTGGAGATGTTGATTCTGGAGATGATAATTTTTCTACACAAAAAAGACCTAAGCATGAATATACTGGAGTAGGGGTGTATAGTGTGACCTTGACAGTGACGGACAATTATACAGGATGTCAGCAAACGATTTATAAACCTGATTATATTATTTATGGAAATGAATTCCATGATGATGACGATGAAACGCACTTGAATGGTGGCGATGAACCTGTTATTTATATTCCAAATGCTTTCTCGCCTAATGGAGATGGAGAGAATGATATTCTGTTTGTTAGGGGAGAGGAGATTGCTGATATAGAATTTTTCGTTTACAACCAGCGAGGAAAATTAGTATTCGAATCGGATGATATTTCAAGTGGATGGAATGGAAATATTAATGGCCTTCCAGGACCAAATGAAACGTATAATTATTTAGCAAAGGTGAAAATGAATGATGGGCAGGAAGAGACCCGTTCAGGAAAAATTTTCTTAATAAGGTAATTCCTAGCTTTAAAATTTTTTATAAGCCATGAACCCAAAGTCATGAATAAAATAATTTTTACAGTAATACTTCTGTTCAGTTATTTTCTGAGCATCGGACAGGAAGGTCTGTATTCACAGCCATTTCAAAGTGGAATCCTTTTGAACCCAGCATTGATTGGAGGGAAAGAGGTTAAAACTCGAATTGGAGGTGTTTACAGAACCCAGTGGAATCTAGAGGAAGAACCTTATCAGGACTACGGTTTATATGTTGAATCAAAGATTAATAATTTTAAATATGGTCTTTTAATTAATCAAAGCAAAACAGGAGATGTTGGTTTTAAAAAAACAAGTATTCTCCTGGCTTCTGGGTTAAGTAAAAAACTGGGCCGGGGAAATAATAAAATATCCTTTGGTGCTCAGTTTGGACTTTATCAAATGAATGTTGATTATGTCAAATTACAATTTGATAATCAATACAATCCTTTGATTGGTTTTGATGAAACATTGAATACAGGGGAGGAATTTGAAACGACGAATTTGATTCAACCGGATATTAATATCGGTTTGACAGCAGATTTTGAAATGAAATCTAAATTAAAAGTTGATGGTCAAATCGGACTGTCTATTATCCATATTAATACACCTGGTACTACATTTAATAAAGAGGAAGTAATACTTCCTATGAATACCATCCTTCATGCCAAAGCGTTTATTCATTTGAGTGAGTTTTGGGGGGTAGAGCCTCTGGCGATCTACTCAAAAAGAGATCTGGAAGATGAAATAAAAGTCGGACTAAATGCAGGATTTAAGCTAATTGATGAAAATTTCCTCCGACTTGGTCTTGCAAACGACTTAAAGGGTAAGTATACTTTTTTAAGTCAATTTGAGATGAATAAATTTTCAATTGGGATGAGCATAGATGCTAATATTTCAAAATTAAATAACTCTATATCTGGCAATAATACATTTGAATTAAACTTCATTTATAATATTTTACCAAGAACAAATAAAACCTATTATAAAGATATTTTTTAATAGTACGATTGTGGCATTTAATTTGCCAAAAAGAAAGAAAAGCTTCTATGTTTAATCGAAGCTTTATCAGTAATTAACTGGTTTTATTTCCTGTATTCTAGGTTTATTCCAGTTTTTGCAAACATCTCAACATCATTTCTTAATACAATTTTTATCGTTTTGTATTGGCTGGGCCAGTGACAAGAACGATTTTTTGTAGTTCCAGTTCGTTTGAAAATAAGTCGAATTTGGTATTAATCTTGAATTATAGATTCAATAAGACTTTACCTAGATGTAAATTGAAGTTTTAAAATAGAAAATCCCTAGATGATAGGCTTTTTGTTTTGAAAACGCTGCTTTCCAAACTGACGAGAACCAAAAAGATTCTTCCTTTTACAATTTAACCAGACTGTTGTTTTAAATCAATTGAAATAAATTCAGTTAAGACGAATTTATAATTGAATAAATCAAAAAAAATAATGAAAAATTATTTCACACTTGTTTTTATTTTAATCCTGGGTGTTTCTCATGCACAGGAGGTGGTGACTATCGCAGGAATGTTAGAAGTGGTTGGTGCAGCAGATGGTCCTGCTTTTCAAGCAACATTCAATAATCCACATGGTTTGGCTATTGATGATGCTGGAAATGTATATGTAGTAGATCGATTTGGTCATAAGGTCAGAAAGTATACACAAAGCGGAAATGTAGTTACACTTGCTGGTTCTGGAATACCTGGTGATACAGATGGAAATGGAGTAAACGCAACTTTCAATGAACCATGGGGTGTTTGTGTTGGTAACGATGGAAATATTTTTATTGCGGATACTCGAAATAATCTTATTCGTAAAATAACACCAAGTGGAGATGTAAGTACATTTGCTGGTTCAGGAAATTATGGATCTGCAAATGGACAAGGAACCAATGCAAGTTTTGGAAACCCAACAGGTCTTGAAATGGATGCTTTTGGAAATTTATATGTAGCAGATCATTTGACGCATGTTATTCGAAAAATATCTCCAACGGGCTATGTAACTACTGTTGCCGGAGTACCTAGTTCTCCAGGCCATGTAGATGGTAATGGATCGAATTCATTGTTCTATCGACCTTATGGATTGACAATGGATTTGGAGGGTAATATTTTAGTGGCAGATGAATGGAATCACCGTATCCGTAAAATAACACCGAATGGGGATGTGACCACAATAGCTGGTAATGGTACAATCGGACATGTAGATGGAGATGCTGCAAATAGCGAATTCAACTATCCTTGGGATATTACGGTTGATGCTGACGGAAACATCTATGTTGCTGATGGATATAATCAAGTGATACGAAAATTAAAACCTTCAGGGGCTATTCCAGAATCTTATGAGGTTGATACCTATGCAGGGAATTCTGGTGAATCAGGAGGTATTGATGGGTTTGGAACCAATGCTGAATTTAACGCCGCAACGAGTATTGCCATTTGGCCGCAAACGAGAGAGATGTATGTTGCGGATGCATATAACAATTTAATTCGCAAAATAATTGACTTAGGAAGACCTCCAGTAAATTTAAATTTGATCAATTTAGTTGGAGGAAATCCAAATGATCCTTCGGCTAATTTTTTCTGTAGAGGAACCATGCTTGATTTTGATGCTTCTCCAGATACCTTAAACAGTTATGCTTTTTATGTGAATGGAAACCTCGTTCAAAATAGCGCATCTACGCTTTATTCAACAGATGATCTACCTCTTGGTCCAAATACGATTCTTGTACGAGCAACGGATAATATTGGAACCATTCAATCCAATGAAATTAATCTTGTTATAGAGGAACAATTGATTGATGATTTTGAAGCAGATCTTTTGGAAGTGAACGTCGAAGAAGACCTGGTTAATTTTGAAGCGTTTTTAAATAGCTATGAGAATGTTAGCTACCAATGGAATTTTGGAGATCCTGATTCAGGAACTGACAACTTTTCTGAAGAGCAAAATCCAAGTCATCAATATTCTAGTCCTGGTATTTTTTCAGTAGAACTTATTGCCCAGAATGAAATTGGTTGTATTGATACACTTTTAAAAGAAGAATACATTGTGTACCAAATGGGGCAAGGTAATGCTGTCATATATGTCCCAAGTGGTTTTTCTCCGAATGGAGACGGAACGAATGATATACTATTTGTAAGAGGCGAAGAAATTGTTGATGTTGAATTTTATGTATATAACCAATGGGGAGAACTAGTTTTTGAAACTGATTCAATTAATGAAGGTTGGGATGGAAACTATAAAGGTCAACCTGCCTTGAGTTGCACTTATACTTATTTAGTAA
>CAYXQH010000592.1:0-4238 GCA_964467425.1 uncultured Saprospiraceae bacterium | reverse complement strand
AAAGGGCTTTCCATTCAAAACCTAACTTCTTCTGAATATTATATGACAGAGCATTTGGATTATCAACTCATTCCGAAAGCTCCTTATGATGGTTGTACACCTATTTAAAATTTTGAAAGAGGTCAAATATTTAAAACAAAAATTAATATGGAAAATAATTTTGATGCAATAATAGTTGGAGCAGGGATGAGTGGAAGTTGGGTAGCAAAAGAACTCTGCGACAAAGGAATAAAAACACTTTTGTTAGAACGCGGGCGGGATGTTAAGCATGGCGACTACCCTACTGCCAATATGAATCCCTGGGAATTTGAACATCGGGGACAAATGCCACATCAGATTCAAAAAGAGAATCCATCCATTGCCAGATGTTATGCATTTCGAGAAGATAATGCGCATTTCTTTGTTAAAGACACGGAACATCCATATGTTCAGGACAAACCCTTTGACTGGATCAGAGGCTATCAAGTCGGTGGAAAATCCATCATGTGGGCAAGGCAGGTACAACGCTGGAGTGACTTTGATTTTGAAGGACCTGCACGAGATGGATTTGCTGTAGACTGGCCAATTCGATATAAAGATTTGGAGCCCTGGTATAGTTATGTCGAAAAATTCATAGGCATCGCCGGTAACAAAGATGGATTGGATATGCTGCCTGATGGTGAGTTTTTGCCATCGTGGAAATTATCCTGTGTAGAAGATTATTTTAAAGGTGTTGTAAAAAAGAATTATAAAAATAGACACGTTATTTTTGGAAGAACTGCACATTTATCTGAGCCGCAGGACATCCATCTTCAACAAGGACGTGGAAAATGTATGACTCGTACAGAATGCGAAAGAGGTTGTCCATTTGGTGCCTATTTCAATGCAAATGCCTCGACTATTCCTTGGGCATTAAAAACAGGTAATCTTACTTTACGCCCCCATTCTGTTGTTCATTCTGTTTTAGTGGATGAATCTACTGGAAAAGCCAAAGGTGTTCGAGTAATTGATGCGAATACCAAAGAAGAAATAGAATTTAATGCAAAAGTGGTTTTTGTAAATGCCGGCGCTTTGAATACGAACCTTGTTTTATTGAATTCAAAATCCAAGCGTTTTCCTAATGGTATCGGAAACGATAGTGGTGTTTTAGGAAAGTACCTGGCCTTCCATAATTACCGAGCTAGAGTTAATGGAATCTACGAAGGTTTCCCAGATAAAATGACGACAGGAAGACGTCCAACCAGTGCCTATATTCCACGATTTAGAAATGTCTATAAACAAGAAACTGATTTTCTTCGAGGATATGCTGCAGGGTTCGGTGCTTCACGCCGCTTAGAAGGTACTCCGGCAGAAGGATTTGGGCAGTCTTTATTAGATGGTCTTTTAAAAGAAAGAAAACCAGGTCCTTGGCGAGTAGGTTCTCACATGATGGGGGAAACGATTCCAAAAGAAACAAACACGGTTCGATTGGATGATCAACAAGTCGATGAATGGGGAATTCCATTACTGGGAATCTCTATAGACTATGATGACAATGATCATAAAATGACCAAAGATTATTTAGAGCAAATGACAGACATGTTTGAAAAGGCAGGCTTTACAAATATCGAAACGACTGATGTTGAGGATAAAGCACCTGGTTTGGATATTCATGAAATGGGTGGTGTGCGAATGGGTAAAGATCCTAAGACGTCGGTTCTTAATGGATGGAATCAAATGCATGCCTGCAATAATGTTTTTGTAACGGATGGTGCTTGTATGACCTCTACTGCCACTCAAAATCCATCTTTGACTTTTATGGCAATGGCAGCTCGCTCTGCTAATTATGCGGTTGAGCTATTAAAAAAGCAGGAAATTTGATCTAGGTATTTAAGGTTATAAAATGAACATTTTTTTCGATCTAGATTCAAGAGGAATAATTTTAATTATCGAAAAAGTAAAAACATAAGCCATGTATAAAGATATCATCAGTTACGAATTAGCCGAAAATGTTAGCCAGGAACATTTAGTAAAAGTGGGTCAACAAATTGTCAACGATTGGATGAAAAAACTTCCCGGATTTATAAAATGGGAGATTCACTCCAACAGTGATGGTAGTTTTACGGACATCGTTTCCTGGGCATCCAAAAAAGATGCTGAACATGCTACAAAAGAAATGGCTAATATTCCAAATGCAGGCGACTGGTATGCTTGTTATAAAGAAGGCTCTATTTCCAGTAAAAATTTAAATGTGCTGGCGGAATTCTAGGTCTTGACATTTTTCTTAAAATCCATATTTCTTGTTTCAGCCATTTAATTGATCTTCAATAATGAAGCGAGAAATAAATTGTATTCTGCTTTAATCTTCGACTCTTCCAAAAACTAAAACCCAGAATACTATTTCTCCTATGCTTTATTATTGTATCAAGGATACCTTGTTAAACGCTAGCCTGTTACCTTGTTAACTTTATACTTTCGTTTCATATATCTTGAATAGGTAAAACCCAAGACAGATGGAAGAATCCACGGCACCATCATCCACTGATGATGCAAATGCATGACCTCCATTAATATTCGACTACCACCAAAAGCGAAGAACGCTGTATATGCAGCAATACCGGAAATAATAGTTCCTTGAATATGCATCTTCATTTTAGTCTCTTTCGTCATCGCTTTTTGTTTACTTCTCAAAAACTCCACACCAGATGGAAAAGTAAGCAATCCAAAAAATGCCATCATAGTTCCCATACCCTGAAAATGAAACTTGATTCCTCCTAATAAAAACATACCTATTCCGGTAATAAAAAGTACCGCAAGAAATATTTTTCTAATGATGAAATATCGCTTCGACCACTCTTCTTTCTGTTTTAAGATTTCATAGGAATACCAAAGCGGATAAGCTGTAATAATCGTTAGGTAACCCAAGTACATAGCGGCCATATAGTTTTCCATGATAAGATTACAGATGCTCATAAAAAAAGAGGTAATTAAAACAGTCCACATGCCGATATAATAATACCAGCCTACTTTCCGATGATTAGGACTCCCCTTTTTCATACCAATAGGAATCCAGAATAATACAAGACTGATAAAACCAGCAGGTACGTGAATGCTTAATAAGATTTTATGAATGGACTCGATCATGACAAATAGTTTTTTAATGAATGATAAGTCAAACATATTGGCATTCTTTCAAATGCACAAGCGCAATGTGATCGCTGACAATGGTAGGGATAAAATACAAGCCTAAAGTGATGATTTACAAGGGTATGGGACGAATGACAAGGCAAAAACGGGATTAAACGCTTCTAAATCCAGCAACGTAGCTTCTCGAAACAGGGATAATTTTATCACAATCAGATAGGGAGAGCTGCAATCCCTGAGCGTTTCCAGCTGTAGAAATAATACTAGATCTATTCACTAAAAAAGAGCGGTGGCATTTTACGATAGCACTTCCGTTCGCTTCATCTAAAACACCTTTTAATGTAGCTCTTTCGGTTTTTTCTTTTAGCCCACCTTCCGTTACATAGCCGATTTTCACGTAATTTTGTAATGCTTCAACATATCGGATTTGATTGGTAGGAATATTAAAAACGGACTGCTCATCTGTTGTTGTAATTTCAGGCTTTGATTCTTTTTGTTGATTGATCTCAGATGCAATCGACTGATATTTTCGCTCTTGACGAAGCAAAGCCAAGGCGCCAAGCGTAACCACAGGAAAAATCCCAATGGCAAAAGTATTACGAATCATGATATGAAAAAAATCCCATTTCATATAACCAAAAAATGAATATCGTAGATATATGAAATTTGCAAGGCTAATCATTAGAATAACCCCGATCATTTGAAGTATCCATATTCCAAAGGTAATAACTCGTTTTTTACTAAACCAACTCCATACTTGATGAAAAACAAAATCATGAACAACCGTTCCAATAAGAGTCGCCATACCAAAGCCAAGGCAAATCATAAACTGATTTGACTCCATGTTCGAAATATCAAAAGGCTCAAAAATGTATAAAAAGAATACAATAAACAGACTCACAGCAAGGGTAACTCGTAGATACGCCCAATTGCTTTCATATTCAGGAAATGGCTTTCTTAAGAATTGTCCTATAGCTTTAAAAACATTCATCGCTTAAAGATAGAAAAAATAAGATTTTGAATCCCAATTGATAAACCATCTAAAAATTCATACTTTAGGTCGATAAAAACGTGAGAATCAAGGAGTTTTGAATAGAATTGACTGAAAATTTAATTTTAACACAAAATTTGTCTCA
>CAYXQH010000591.1:0-4239 GCA_964467425.1 uncultured Saprospiraceae bacterium | reverse complement strand
AGACTTTGCTGCTTTTTCAACCTCATCTAATAAAAGAACCGCAAAAGGTTTATTGCGAATCTCTTGCACTAATTTTCCAACCTCCCGACCTGCGCCAATAAATCGGCTAATTTGTCCCGGATGTTGAAACTCACTCATATCGATTCGAATCAAAGGAGAATTTTTTTGTCCTTTTCCAAAGAAGTATTCTGCAATCGCTTTTGCACTTGCAGTTTTTCCAACTCCGGTTGGACCTGCAAAGATCAACGTACTTATAGGCTTGCCAGGATTATTTAATCCTGCTTTAAATATTTTGACGATATTGGTCAATCGGTCTAAAGCTTTTGGTTGTCCAATTATACGGGCATCAAAATAATCTCGCAACTCTTTTTGATCCAATAGCAATTCATCTCTCAGAAATAATTCAGGCAAACCTGTTTGCTCAATAAACTGTTGAATGACATCTTGCTTTGTTACTTCTGTTGCTTCCTTTATTTGAGCTTCACTGACACATTTACTTAAAAATTTAACAGCCTTTCCAGGAAAGCTTTCATAAGGAAAGTAGCGATTCAGCAAGCGATAACTAACAGTCAATGCATTTTGACCAATTTTTAGTTTTAGGTTTTTTTCTGAATACTCTGCAAATTTATTTAAAACGGATTGTACCTTTTGTTCCGGTAATTCTTCAATGCGAACTAATTGAAAATTTTCAACAAAACCTGGCAACAAACGCTGCATACTTTCCAACTCCTGTTCTGTTACTTCTCCAACAATTTGAAGTTTTCCCTGCTGTAAAAAAGAAAGCATAAAAGAAGCCACACTATCTTCTGGTCCTTTGCCACCAATCTGAATTAATCGAATTACATCTACCACCCAAAGAATACCGTTTACCTGTTGGAGTTCATCAATTAAGGTTTCACAGATTTCCTGCCACTCGCCAAAGTATTTCGCAGTCGCGGTAATTCGCTCTGCCATGATTTGCCAAAAGGTAATCTGAAATTTCAGCCGTTTGGTTTCGCTGCTTATTTTTTTAATGGCTTGATTAAGAACAGAGCTTTTGCCAACGCCACGATTTCCGACAATCAATAAATTCGTTCTTATTTTAAAAACTTTATCAATGACATCGACCACTTTTGATTCCAGCTCCCAGGCAGCTTCCGGGAAGGTAGATCTGTTTTTTCGCATTGATTTTGGAAAAGGATACTGAACGGTGAGCTGACTTAATTTTTCCGGATTAATATTTCCATAATCCGCATCTTCTCTAAAAACGCGATTAAAATTAACCTTCAGAGTGATCAAATCTAATTCGGGCTGACCATACATCATCTGTCGGTACAATTCATCTGGACTTAAACTATTGAGTAAGCTCGTAGCAAAATGATTGACCAATGACCTAAATTGTTTCGCATCATAATAATAGAAACTCTCTTCAAACAAGGGCAGGTGCGCCTCATAATCTCCAGATTCCGTCTCACCGTAGACGACTGGAACATTCACTCTAATTAAATCTGGTAGTGGAAAAGCGCCTTTTCGATCTCGATAAGTCGGACGAATTTTCACCTCTATCATTTTCAGCCGTGGAAGCAAGATATTGGAATAAGGAAGGTAATCGTATTTTTTATAATCCTTCTGAATATAATTGGTCATCAAGCGCCGTACACCATTCAAATCCTTTTCTACTACCTGGTAATCTGCACCAACTAAAATGCCCAAAACGGCTTCCTCCCCCACCTTATAGTATAATAAAGGATAATTTATCTTCTTCATAAGGTCAAATATACTTAGAGTATGTTTAATTTTATAAGACTAAATCGTTTCATCCTCCATCCGTTAAAGAAAAGTTAAGACTTCTGACAAGTTATGCAATCTATCCAAATATCTCGTCTTTAAATGTGGGTGCCTTTTCTTTTTCATCAAAACCTTTTCAACATGCAAAAATTACTTTGCTTTTTTATTCTTGCTATACTGTCCATTACTTTCAGTTTCGGGCAAGATGCCAATAAAGATTTCAAGACAAAATCTATTTCTCTTTTTAAAAACGGAAGCGCTTTTTACTTAAAAAGTGGAAAAGTCAAAACCAAGGATGGCTCCTATTTAATCACCAAAAATATTCCTTCTGCATTATTTGGAACCTTTTGGATTCAATCACCTTCAGATCAGTTAAATTCGGTCAGCAGCTATAATGATAAAGTGGCAGAAGACAGAAAAGTAAGAACTGAAAACTTCGCTCAAATTCTTAGTGCCAATCTTGGAAAAAAAGTCAAATTACATATTGGTAAGGATGAAGTAGTACAAGGTACTGTTGAAGAAGTAGAATCAATCAAGAATAAAAAAGACGAGAATACACTGATCCCCGACCAGTTTATCATCAAGTCTATTTTGACGCTTCAAACGGAAACCAATTGGCTAAGTCTGAATGTTTCTGAAATTCGACGTGTAGAATTTTTAGAAAAGCCAAATCAGATTTTAGAGACACAAGTCTTACAAAACAAGCCCGTTTTATCCATGAATTTCAACACTAAAAAAACCGATCAGGAAGTCGAGATGATGTACTTGCAAAATGGTTTAAGTTGGACACCAGGATATTTGATTGAATTAATTGATGATAAAAAAGCACAGTTAACTCTACGAGCAGAAGTCGTCAATAATGCAGAAGATATTAAAGATACAGATATCAATTTTGTAGTTGGAGTTCCAAATTTCAGGTTTGCTACGCGACTGTCTTCTCTCGTGGATTTTTATAATACTTATGTTCCTGCTGTAAATTCAGGTTTTTCAAATGCAATGCGTGTAAATCCAGGGACCTATGAAATCGAAGAAGATGCATCTGGGGGTAATTTTGGAACAATAGCAAATCAAGTAACGGGTAGCGCAGAGGAAGATTTATTTTTTTATAATCTAAAAAACTTCACCCTTAAAAAAGGAGGCAGAGGCCACTACCCTATTTTTTCAAAAAAGATCGACATTAATCATATCTACGAATGTAATCTTGCTGCAAATAGTGCTAATAAAAAGTTTTATCAGCAAACTTTTTTATTTACAGCAGATAACAAAAACAAAGTCTACCACTCGATCAAGGTAAACAATGAAACAGATTCTCCTTGGACTACAGGTTCTGCAATGGTAGTAAAAGGGACCAAAGATCAGAAACCGATTAGCCAGGATCAACTTAATTATACGCCAATAAAAGGACATTCTTTTGTAAAACTGACAGAAGCTCCAGACGTAAGAGTTAAACATGCCGAACGCGAAATTGGACGTGAGGACAGAGCTATGAAGAATCCTCAAAATAAAAAATACTTCCTGGACTTAGTGACTGTTGAAGGGCAGCTAAAAATCAAGAACTATAAAGCAAAGGATATTGATTTGAATGTTCGAAGAACCATTACTGGATCATTAATTTCCAGTTCAGAAAAATGGTTAAAAGCAGAACGCGTGAATAGAAATGGTCAAAATAAATATACTGATGTTTGCTGGGAGACTTCTATCAAATCTGGCGAAGAGCTAATTATCACTTATCAGTATAAAGTGTATGTCCCCGATTAAGAGAAATCACACATCAGATTTGATTTGCCTAATCCATAACAGACTTCTTACAAATAAAAAAAGCTGACTACTTTGTAGTCAGCTTTAAAACATAATCCTAAAAACATTGTTTCGAGATTTCTCTCATTAAAATTCTTGGTATTTGATTTTCATGGATCAAATAACACATTAATACAAAACGTGATAAGTGTTAATTCCTTTAATTGTTGATTAAATCAGAAGCATATTTATACTTCAAAAAATACTAGTTGATTTTATGGTCTTTCGTTTAATTCGGATTCAAAAGTTAAGTTAGAAATTTAAAAAATTGGGGGACACCTTGATTTTATGACTAAATCACAAACGAGGGGGTTTTTAATGTAGATCATCCTGCGATGATCAGAGGGGAATTAGTTGGTTTTTCAGACTATTCTAAAAGATGGGGGTTTTTGTGGTTATTTGTTTTGCATGTCACAAATCAGCAAGAATTCGGATGATTTTATTTTTGTATTTTATTTTGAAGATCGTGACATCATCAGTTACAATTCTTTAAGACCAATTACTATGCCACCAGCCTTTTTTTATGCCAAAATCTAGACTTTCTAATCAAAAATACCATAAAGAGGGTAGAAGATTTTTATCCAAATCTCTGTTTTCCAAATATTATCCATTTTATATTAAAATTCGAAAATTCAAGATTAGATGTGTTGGTTGGGTACTCGTTTCAAGATTTTA
>CAYXQH010000590.1:0-4250 GCA_964467425.1 uncultured Saprospiraceae bacterium | reverse complement strand
TTTCTCTTAAAATTTAAGAATATTTATTTTTTAAATATCCAAATCCTAAGTACCTAAAAAACAGTATTTTATACTACACTTTATTATTATTATGTTTAATTATCATATAAAAAATACCGATTACAGGGTATATAAAAACCAGTAGGATTACCGTAACTTTGAAGTAGTTATATAAAAACTGGAAGATTGAACTATGAACAAATAATTCTCTTCTCCAGCTTCTTTCCCAAAAACTTTTCAAAGCCTCTCATTGAGGTGACATCTGGGCTCTATCCCCCCTGATTTGTATCGAATGTAATGTCGATACCCTTAATGCAATTTCAAATAATTCTTAAACCCATTGTGTAACTATAATTTAATAAATTATATAACAGAGGCTTATTAGTTACTCACTAATAACTTTTATAATCCACATGAAAAAAACCACTACTTCCTCCATTCAATTTATGTACCCAAGGTTCAATGTCATGGCATTGTCCTTTATAACATTGCTATTTACTGGTTTAAGCAATACCACTTTCGGCCAATGTTCTTTGGTTTGTAATTCTAATGTTCAAGTTTCACTAGATGAAAATTGTTATGCTGAAGTTACACCAGATGATATTCTAGAAGGCGGTTGGGATGTAAGTTGTGAACCCTTCACAGTGGTAGTTTCCGCAACTGGTGGCAATTTCGTTACTGGAAATCAGATCGGGCAAACCGTGTCTGTTACCGTAACAGCTTCTGGTGGAAACTCCTGTTCAGGGACTATTTTGGTCAGTGATTATTTGGCTCCCGTTATTAATTGTAATACGGTTTCAATTTCTTGTTTTGATGATGCATCTACTGTTGCTGCTCCAAATGCAACAGACAATTGTGATGGCAGTGTTACCTTAACACATAGTGATCAAACACAAGACTTAGGCTGCAACGGTGCCTTTTACCAAATCATTACCAGAACCTATACTGCTACAGACGATAGCGGTAACAGTGCTTCTTGTGATCAAATCATTAACGTAACTCGTCCATCATTAAGCCAAGTGGTTTTCCCACAAAACTATGATGACATTGTACAACCGGCTTTGGACTGTGTTAATCCAAACACCAATCCATCCAATACTGGAGCGCCAACTATAGATGGACATCCAATCACTACTGTATGTGATTTTGCTGCTGACTACACGGATCAAGTTGTAGACATCTGCCAAAACAGTTATGATATTTTAAGAAATTGGACCGTTCATGATTGGTGTAATTCAACAAATGTAACGTATACCCAGACTATAAAAGTCTTAGATAAAACTGCTCCTAACCTTACCTGTCCTGCTAATCAAACGATTAGTGTAAACAGCAATGATTGTTTTGCAAGTATGATTATTCCTGACCCTACTGTTTCGGATAATTGTTCCAGCTCAAATAATATCACAGTAGATGTTGAAGTACCTGGTGGTTTTCAAAATGGAAACACTCTATTTAATCTTCCATTAGGTATACACACCCTAATTTATACCGCAACAGATGATTGTGGAAATGCATCTACTTGTACCATGACTGTTGAGGTTATTGATGAAATACCTCCTGTTGCGGTTTGTGAATCTAACCATGTCGTTGGACTAAACAACCCTGGAGGTACGCTAGTAGAAGCAATCGTTTTTGATGATGGAAGTGAAGATAATTGTAGCGCGTTGACCTATGAAGTCAGACGAATGGACGCAGCGCATTGCTCCGGAAATGACGCTACACCATTTGACACTCATGTTCCTTTTTATTGTTGTGATGTTGGAAACACTGTCATGATAGAACTAAGAGTAACAGATGAGAGTGGAAATACCAATAGCTGCATGGTTGAAACCACAGTGGAGGACGAACTTAATCCTGCTATTACTTGCCCTCCAAATAAAACAATTGATTGCGGAGATGATCCTGATGATTTAGCACTTACTGGAGAAGCAACTGCAACAGATAATTGTGATGTGACGATTACCTATCTCGATTTTGAAAACACAGATAATTGTGGTGGCGGGACGATTAATCGTACATGGACAGCTACCGATGATTCAGGTAATACAGCTTCTTGTATCCAGCAGATATTTTTATCAAACAGTTCTCCTTATAATATTACAGACACCGAATGTAATAATCCAAATCCAAATGATGGAGTCATTTGGCCATGTAATTATGATACGGATGCTTGTGGACCTGGACTCGATCCTTCAGTCACTGGCGAACCTCAAATTTTTGAAGATTTTTGCGATTTGGTTGCGGTGACTTATGAGGATGACTATTTACCGATTCAAGAGCCTGCTTGTGTAAAGGTTTTAAGAACCTGGCTAGTAGTAGACTGGTGCCAATTTGATGAAGATGATCCAAATGGTCCTGGCACCTGGACTTATACTCAAATCATCAAAGTACTTAATTCTGATGATCCAGTTATTCTTACAGATTGTAGTAATCAATCTTTTTGTAGCTACGATGAAGATTGCGAAAACGGGGAAGCTACTTTAACATTGGAAGCGAATGATGATTGTACAGACTCATTGGATCTTAATTATTCTTATAAAATTGATTTAGAAAATAACGGTTCTATCGATATTGAAGAAGATGGAAATGATGCATCTGGAACCTACGCTTTGGGTATTCATAAAATCACTTGGTTTGTAGAAGATGGCTGCGGTAATATTTCTACCTGCGAATATCTATTTGTCATTTCGGATTGTAAAGCGCCAACCCCAAATTTATTAAACGGGATTGCAACGGAAATGATGGAAAATTGTGAAATAGAAATCTGGGCCACCGATTGGGACAATCCAAGTTCTCCTTCTTTTGACAATTGCGGCATTGAAGAATGGAGAGTGGTCTCCCCTTCTCTGGGACCTGGACAAATCAGCCCTCCAGCTAATGCAGCAGCAGCATGGACCTTTTCGGGCATTGATGATCTTGGTACCCAAACCGTCGATGTATGGATTTTAGACGTCAATGGAAACTGGGCATATGTTTCTACCTATATAATAGTACAAGATAATTTGGAGCCATTCTGTGAAGGAATTGAGTTGATAACTATTTCTGGAACCATCCAAACAGAAACAAGTGATCCTGTTGAACATGTAGATATTCTTTTAGGAGGAAATGCTCCAGGGGTACCTGATCCTGGTCAAAATAATACTGTAACCAGTACCGATGCTTTAGGCATGTATACTGTAGATGGTTTAATGGTTGGTAGTAATTATGTAGTGACTCCTGAAAAAGATGTCAATCCTTTAAATGGTGTTAGTACACTGGACATGGTTTATATCAGTCAACATATTTTAGGTATCAATCAACTAGATTCTCCCTATAAAATGATTGCTGCTGATGCAAATAATTCAGGGGCTATTTCGACACTGGACTTAGTACAGATCAGAAAATTAATTTTGTTTGTTGATTCGACCTTCCAGAATAATACTTCCTGGAGATTTATAGAAGCTGATTTTGTTTTTCCAGATCCAAATGATCCATGGTCAACAAGTTTTCCAGAAGTCTTTTCTATAAATGGTTTAGAAATTTCTGCAGCGGCAGACTTTACGGCTATTAAAGTAGGAGATGTAAATAATACTGCTGACACGCATGATGAATTTACAGGAGAAACAGATACTAGAACATCTGCTATTCCTTATATTTTAGAAGCTACTGATATTCAATTAAAGCAGGATCAAACCTATTCTATTCCAATTTATGCGAATGATTTGAATACGATGCTTGGACTACAGTTTAGCCTTGCGTTTAATTCAAATGCTGTTGAAGTGTTAGGTATCGAAAAAGGAAATCATGCTGTTTTTGATGAATCCAATCTAGGACTTCATTTAATCGAACAAGGTATTATCACAGGAAGCTGGCATACTGTTCAACCTTTAGATGTTCGTGAAAAAACTAAGCTTTTTTCTATAACTATAAAAGCAAATCAAACCAGCGATTTAATCGACGTATTGAAATTAAATTCTAAATATACCAAAGCAGAGGCTTATAATAGCCAATTGGAAATCATGGATTTAAAACTTGCTTTCGAGCCGGAACAAATAACCTACGCTACACTTTTTCAAAACAGCCCGAATCCATTTAATGAGACAAGCATCATCGCTTTTGATTTGAAAAGAAGTGGAATAACGACACTAAGTATTTTTGACATTAGTGGAAAGCTTGTTCATCAAGTAAGAAAAGATTGTGAGACTGGTTATAATTTGATTGAAATAAATAGAAATGACTTAACTGGGTCAGCGATGTATTTTTACCAATTA
>CAYXQH010000589.1:0-4276 GCA_964467425.1 uncultured Saprospiraceae bacterium | reverse complement strand
TTTCTTATTGTAGACATAAAAAATTTAGATTGTTATGTCGAAAGAACGTGGTGATAAAATAATTAGTTCCCAAGACAGATGGGAAGCAAGCTAATTTTTAAAAAATATCATACAAAAAGCCCTTTCCAAAAATTTGGAGAGGGCTCTCGCGATGAACGTTAGTAGCAAGTTATTTTAAAACGATCATCTTTTTAGTAGCCGAATTTTCCGACGTAGATAATTGGTAATAAAATACACCTGTCCCTCCTAAGTCCGCTTTATTCATCGTGAACTGATGGACGCCAGCTTCGTAAGATTTCGTTTGCTTCCAAATTATCCGTCCCGCAATGTCAAAAATCGTCATGGATGCGTCTGTTGCTTCGGGTAATTGAAATTTAATCATTGTTTCTTGCGCAAATGGATTCGGTTGATTTTGGAATAATGCAAATTCCTTGGTGTCAGAAATTCTCGCATTGAAAGTACTCGCTCCGTTGCCAATAATTCGGAAAAAAGTGGTTAAGATGGTTGTATTTCCACAACCATCTGTCGCAATAAAACTTACCTCAGTAGAAGATAACCCATTTGAACAATCAATATTTGGAACCAAGGGAGTATAACTAAGATTCACCCCTTCACTAAAACAGGCATCCGAAGCTGATAAATTATTTAACTGACTAGTAGCCCAATTGGTATAATCTCCCAATAAATTAGGATCAGAACAATCCGCCAAGCCGAAAGAAACATTTCCATTAATCACTGGACCATCGTTATCTGTAATAACCACCAATGCGGTACAAGTTTCACTCCATCCGCAACCATCGGTAGCCGTGAAATCCACAATTTGATAGGCTATTGCTCCCGCTATTGCCACGGTAGGATTCAAACAGTCTTGCGAAATAAATCCATTTGGAATAAAATTATTATTGATGCTAATACTAGTTCCCACACAACCAGAAACTACTGTTGCCTGGCTGGCATAATCATTAAACTGCGTTTGAATCATCATCTCATCAGCAGGACATTCAATCACGCAAATATCTACTGGACAAATAAATTCAGATTCTTGGCTGGATAACGTATAGATTTGAACATGCGTGACAAAACGACCACAGTCATCTGTTGCCGTATAAGTATATTCAATGCTTGAACCCGAACAACCTGCCATTCCGTTTACCATCGGATCACTAACCGTATATGTTATATTACTACAATCACCAACTGCAGAAAATAGATGCATTTGAGGAAATGCATTAACCGCACAATCTACTGTTTGATTGGGTGGAAAAGAAGTAATCATTGGTGCCTCCACACTTTCTAAGTAGATAAATAATTGCTCACAAGTACTTGAGTTTCCACATAAATCTGTAACCGTGTAAGTACGTGTCAAGGTTCTATCTTCCTCAGTGCTACCAGGACAAGTATTTAACGTAGCTGGATTTAAAGGAAAATCGATATGGGTCACCGTAAAATCTCTTAGGTTACTGGTGCAATTATCTGAGAGTGCACCACCCATGCCGATAAATTCACCGGCTGATACAGCAGGTGTTGGAGGTGTCGTGTTACAAGCTAAGATATCATTGGAAAGACAGGTAATAATTGGACTTTCTGTGTCAGCCGATGTGATGATTTGGACACAAGTAGCAGTGTTTCCACAAATATCAGTTGCCATCCAAGTACGTGTAATATCAAAAGTAAATTGTCCACAACCTCTTAATTCTTGCGTAGAAACATCTGATGAAGTTATGGTAATTTCATCAGCAGCAGAACAGTTGTCAATTGAAGTAGCCATTCCTGTCTCTATAGGAAGTGTAGAATCTGCGCAAGAAATAGAAACATCTGCTGGACAAGTAATGGCCGGAGCATTCGTATCTTCTATGTTGATGAGCTGCACACAGGTCGCAGCATTTCCGCAGACATCCGTGGCACTCCAGGTTCGTGTAATGGTATACAAATATTGTGGACAACCAGAGGAACTTTGGGTACTTACATCCTCAAAAGTTAGGACAATATCATCTTGTCCCGAACAATTATCTATTCCAGTGGCCATTCCTGTCCTGGCTGGAGAAGTATCTTCATCACATTCAATAGTGATATCTTCTGGACAGGTAATAATTGGTAGTGTTGTATCTTCAATATTGATTATTTGCACACAAGTATTGATATTTCCGCAGGCATCCATGGCTGTCCATGTTCTTGAAATGGTATACATTAATGCTGCACAACCAATAGTACCTTGAGTACTTATATCCTCAAACGAAAGAACAACTTCATCTTGTCCCGAACAGTTATCTGTTCCAGTCGCCTGTCCTGTCATGGCCGGAGAAGTATCTTCGTCGCATTCTATGGTAATATCTACTGGACAGGTAATTGTAGGTGGTGTGGTATCTTCTACTTGGATGGTTTGTACACAAGTAGCAGCATTTCCGCAAGTAAAGGTTGCAGTCCAAGTTCGAGAAATAGTAAAGTTATTGCTTCCACAATCGGAAGGAAATTGTGTACTTACATCATTAAAGGTAATGCTTATCTCATTATTAACTGTACAATCATTTCCTGTTGCTGAGGCATTTCCAGTTAGAACTGGATCAATTGATTGATCACATTCAACTGTTATATCTGCTGGACAATTAATCGTTGGAAAATTGTTCTCTTCAACGGTGATTACTTGAGTACAAGTGGAAGAATTCCCACAAGCATCCATGCTCGTCCAGGTACGATCAATGGTATAATTATACTCACTACATCCCGTACCCTGTGTACTTATTTCTTCAAAGGTATCGCCAGAAAATCCGGTTGGCTCACTATTATAATGAATATTCCCATTCCAAGTACGAGATAAAAAGGTATCACCAGTGAAATCTGGATTTCCTTTTCCAATACCAGCCGAGAGTTCAAGAACGCCATCATTATAAGTATTATTACCGTCTGTATATCGTAAAGCTGGGGAATTTTGAAAACTCGACAAAACAAAATAAATACCATAAGTCTGTCCTGGCAATAAGGTTAAACCTCCAATAGGAACTGGTGTTGGCATATCTCCACCTGCTGTTGTTGTAGTAACAGTACCCATAGAAATCCACCCAGTCGGATTACTTTCAAATCCTACATAAGGACCTATTCGATAGTAAATCTCGAAAGTTGCAGATTGACCAGCTACCCCTTCTACGTTTCCATCAAAGCTTGAAATTACAACCGGTGAAGGACTAACATTTGTGAGATCGAACATATTTCCAGCAAAACCATTATTTGAATCAAACTTTGACGGTAACATTCCCATCATCATATTAGGGCAGGCGTCTGTTGCTATGGCATTACCAAGTATCATTGTATCAGTTGGTTCTTCACATCCTATGGTTACATCGGCTGGGCAAAAATCAAAAACGGGAGGTGTTGTATCTTCAATTATAATAGTTTGGATACATTCGCTGGAATTACCAATACTATCCGTCGCAATCCAAGTTCGCTCAATGGTACCAGTTATTCCACAATCTACGATAAAACTATCTAATGAAGTAATCATTACTGATCCACAAAAAGTAGTAACTGTTGCCATTCCAATTGCCATTGGATCAGTTGGATCACCACATTCTACGGTTATATTAGGTGGACATGTAATCACTGGAGGAGTAGGATTTGTAAAAATCAAAAACTGATTACAAGTAGAAACATTACCACATTCGTCAGACACGGAGTAGACCCGTGTTACGGTCTCAGGACAACTAGCACCGTCTGATAGTTCGCTAACAAGGGAAAAAGAAATTGTATCTGAGGCCATCCCTCCAGCTGCTTGGAAAGCAGCAAAGTTAGGATATGGTGACTGACTAGCAATCGTAAAATTTCCAACAATGGTTGGTGGACAATTTATTCCTGGTGGTATACTATCAATTACTTGAATCGTTTGCTGACAAGTACTTAAATTTCCACTGGTGTCAATCGCTGTAAAGTTTCTCGTCACTATTATCGGACATACTCCTACTTCACTATCGATATATGTAAGGGATTCAATTGTACAATCAGTTATTATCCCACCGATTGCCTGAAATTCAGCTTCTGTTAATGATGTTTCTACCAAAGATAATGGTGGCACTAACGAGGAACATGTCGCAGAATCACAGTTGACTGTTATATCATTTGGGCAAGAAAGAATAGGAGCTTCCATATCCAAAACCGTTACTTTAAAACTACAGCAAATTTCATTTCCTGACACATCAAATGCACAGTACGTTACTGTGGTAACTCCGACTGGATAAACTCCTGAAGCATCTGCTTGATTATTGAAGTCATTTGTAAAAGGAAGAAA
>CAYXQH010000588.1:0-4279 GCA_964467425.1 uncultured Saprospiraceae bacterium | reverse complement strand
AGTGGAGGTTGTAGACAATACTGAATTTCCAAATGCAAATGCTGGTTTACCATCTTTAATCGACTGTATCAATACAAATGCGACTTTAGATGGTAGTGCTTCTCAAACTGGAACCGATATTGTTTATACCTGGACCGGACCAAATGTAAATGGCCCACTCGACCAGGATATTAGTAGTGCAGGAGCTCCAGGAACGTATACCTTAACGGTACTTAATACTGCAAATGGATGTTCCAGTACAGACCAGGTAGTTATTGATGAAAATATTCAGTTACCTATCGTAATAGTAAATCAACCAGAAGATTTAGATTGTACGATTGAATCAGTCACACTAGATGGCGATGGTTCTTCCATAGGTTCAAACTTCACCTACACCTGGTTAGATGCAAATGGAATGGTGGTTTCAACAGACTTAACTACAGATGTTGAAAATGCTGGTACCTATACCCTTTTAGTTTTAAACACCGATAATGGTTGCGATAATTCAGCAACTACTTTAGTTTCACAGAATGTAGATATCCCATCTTCCGCAATTGTGGAAACTATTGACCCGGATTGTTTCGGTGACATTGATGGATTAGTTTCTATTTCAGATGTTACAGGCGGAACTGCTCCATATTTATATTCGATAGACGGAGGGTCCATCTTCAATACCGTTCCAATCCTCAACAATGTTGCTCCTGGTAATTATACCTTGACTATTCAGGATGCAAATGGTTGTGAATACGAAGAAAACTTTACGATTAACTCACCTATACAATTAAGTTTAGATTTGGGTGGTGATCAAAGTTTATTGCTTGGTGATTCCGTAGAGGTAGAAGCGAATTTTAATATCCCAGCATCTATGGTTGATACGATCCTTTGGCAGTCCGGAAACATTTTTGATTGTGGTGATCCTGAATGTTTTGAAATTGGATTGACTACTTTTAATACGATTCAAATTAGTGCTACGTTAGTAGACACCAATGGTTGTTCCGTCAATGAGATCATCACAGTACAAATGCGTAAAAACAGACGTGTATTTATACCAACAGCTTTCTCTCCAAACGGAGATGGCTTTAATGATAACTTCCTCATTTACGCAAATGATGCACAGGTCCAGAGTATTCGGAATTTCCGCATATTTAACAGATGGGGTGAAGTGGTTCATGAGGTATTAAATACACAACCAAATGATGTCACTGCTGCATGGAATGGTGAATTTAAAGGAAAACGTTTAAATCCAGGTGTTTTCATTTATGTTGCAGAAATTGAGTTTATTGATGGAAGAGTACAATTATACAAAGGGGATGTAACGTTATTAAAATAAACTATCTCTCCAAGTGAGGTAAATAAAAAATTCTTTATAGGATATATTTAAAGGCGATTTATGAAAATAGATCGCCTTTTTTAATTTTTTTTGAAAAAAAAACGTTTCTACTGTAGCGAACTTTAAGATTAGAACATCTTAGGAGTAACATTTAAATTTCAAAAAATATAAAGCAATGAAAAAGTTATTCTCGTTTGTCTTATTCTCAGCATTAATTATCCTTTCTGGATGTAGAAAAGACATAGACATAGTTGATATTGATACACAAGGTCCTGATGGTCCAGAGGTATTAATTGAAACAAATCTCAAAGGAAAAGTAATCAATGAACAAGGTCAAGCTGTCCCTTTCGCTTTTGTTCGTGCAGGAGAAGAAACCATTACCTCTGATGAAAATGGAAACTTTCAATTCACCAAAGTGGAAGTCAACAAATCAGGAGACATTGTTACCGCCTCTACTAATGATTATTTTGAAGGAGTCTCCCACTCTATTTTTGCAGCAGACGGTAGCGCCTATGTAGAGATCAACCTACTGGAAAAAGGAAGTCCACAAACATATGATAGTAGCTTAGGAGGTAATTTTACAGACAGCGAAGGAATGAAAATATCGATTCCAGCAAATAGTCTGGAATATTCAAATGGCGTTCAATTTAATGGAAATATTAACGTTTTCTCCAGGTGGATTGATCCAACAGATCAAAGTCTTGGATCAATCATGCCTGGGGCTTTAAATGCAATTGATGAAAATGGCGAAGAGAAAGTTTTGGCAACTTTCGGAATGCTCGCGCTGGACATCTCTGACACTGGAGGCAGCGCATTACAACTTAGAGATGGCTATGAAATCGATGTGGAACTTCCTATTCCTGCTGATTTACTAGCCGATGCCCCCGCTGAAATTCCGCTTTGGGAATATGATCTGGAAGAAGGTCAGTGGCTTTTGAATGGGGCATGTGATAAGGAAGGTGATACTTATGTTTTCAAAATTCCGGGCACTGGTATGTGGAATTGCGATATCCCATTAAATCCAATTTGTTTATCCGCTCAGGTCTTTAATGCAGATATGTCTTTTGGATCCTATCTGGAAGTACAAGTAGAAGACCTTACCAATAACTTTGTCTATTGGGGCTTTACAGATTCAACAGGAAATTTCTGTGGTTCTGTTCCGGAGGGCACTAATTTACAAATCAGTATTTTAGATCACTGCGATAATGTAATCTACACCGATCAAATCGGTCCTTTCTCAGAAGACACTCAGCTACCAGATATTATACTGGATGAAACACTCGATGAATTTTTCATCAATATAACCGGGTTTGTTTCCCATTGTCAAACCAATGATGTTCCCATTGGACATGTTGGCATCCGCTACCCTGGTCATTTAAAAGTATTTCCTTTTAATAGCCCTGGCAATTACGATATTAATCTTGGATTGAAATGTATAGACTTTCCCGAATTAGAGATTACAGCTTATAGTTCAACTCAAGTTCAGTCAACGTCCACGACTTTCCACAATGATCCATCAGACCTTAATATCGGGCAGCAATTTACCTGCGAAGATTTAAATGATTATTTCAACCTGACCGCAAACGGCTTTGATTACTGGACTGCTCCTACTCAATTTTACTTAAAACCCAACACCTCGCCAGATTGGATGATTCTGGAAGGCTTAAGTGGTAGTGGAAATTTCACTATAGAATTAACAGATTTCCAAGGAGTAGGTCAGTATACAGATAATGTAATTTTTAAAACTGAAAACTCAAGCTCTATACCGCAATTTCCGATATTAAATGCAAGTAGCCCAACTATAACCGTTGATATTCTGGTTTCGAATCAGGATTATATTGAAGGGACTATAAGCGGAACAGCAACAGATGATACAGGAACAGATCAAATCATTTCAGGAGATTTTAAAATAAGAAAAGCGCCATAGTATATACATGAACTTTCGAAAACGGAAAAACAAAATTTAAGTTAACGAAAACATTCATTTTCATATGACAAAGAAACTAATCCGAGATTGCAGGAAATTAGACCGCAAGGCACAAAGAGAGATGGTCAATCATCTTTCGCCTTTCCTCTTTCCTGTCTGTCGTAGGTATTCCAATAGTTATGAAGATGCTAAAGATCTTTTACAAGAGTCGCTGATTTCAATTTTTAATAACATCGACAAATGTAATGCCCAAGAGGAAATCCCTTTTAAATCATGGTGTCGTCGTATTTGCATCAATAATGCGCTTTCTAAAATTCGAAAAAAATCGAATCAGAAAACATCAAATTTAGAAGTAATCCATCAAGTATCTTCTCCTCCTTCTATTTATAGTCAACTTAATGTAGAAGAGATTTTAAGCTTGCTTCAATTTATTCCAGAGACACACCGTACCGTTTTTAACTTAGCTATTATTGACGGTTACGCTCATAAAGAAATTGCAAATTTCTTAAACATAAAGGAAAGTAGTTCGCGCACTTTCTTAACAAGAGCTAGACAAGCTTTACAACAATTAATTTTGAAACAGGATCGAAAAGTGGCAGAGTAAGAATACCTTTTTATCAAGGTTTATAATTTTAAAAATAGTTCAACTTTATAATAAAAATGGAAAATAATAATTTTGAAAACGAAATAAAAGAATCCTTCGATACCTATTATCCGGATCTGAACAACGATGAAATCTGGGACAATATCGAACCGCATTTGAAGAAAAAGAAGAAGCGTAGATTCTTTTTCATTTGGTTTCTATTTGGTGGGGTTTTATTTTTTATAATAAAACTAAATAGTCCTTCTTTCTTTTCTTCTGAAAAGGATAAGCTTGCTTTAGATCAAGTCGATCTTTCAACACAGAAATTAGATACAGCTAAAAAGATAACAGATATTAAAACAAAGGTTATAGAAAATAATCAAACTGAAATAGCAGAAAGCCCAGCGATTTCATCTTTTCAAAATAAAACAACTAGTAAAAAAAGGAATAAGATAAATAC
>CAYXQH010000587.1:0-4281 GCA_964467425.1 uncultured Saprospiraceae bacterium | reverse complement strand
TATAGTGTTTTTTTAATATAAAAATTGCGATTAGGTAACTTTTATGATATATTATGCGTTATAGACTATGTTAAACCGTTTTTTTTAAGTTAAATCCCTAGCTCCCATGATCATTTTATGTATTTTATTAGTTATCCTCGGTTTATTTAGATATGAAATAATGCACGAGGTATAATTACACGACAAAGCAAAAAAGCCCAGATAAATTTTATCTGGGCTTTTTTTATTTTAGCCTATTAATAAGCTAATAAAGTATTAAATAGTAAGCCAAAAAAAATGATATAATAAATTTTGGTTTGGCACTTATTTTTTCTTGGTCACTGGTTTTACAGCATCATACATTCGTTCGGCCTGTTCTAAAGTAAAGTTTCCTCTTAAACCATTTTGAAAGACATATTCATTATCACCTTGTAAAACGAGATGACAAAATCCATAAAATAGCGTAGCAGAATCTAATTTGTTTTCAAAAATAAATCCATTTGAATCTTCTTTAACTATTTTGGAAAAAAACCGATTCCCTTCAACCTCTGTTTTTTTCTTTGACTTCAATGTTGGAAGATCATTCGAACTTATTTGAGATATCCATATTTGAACATCGTAGTCTTCCCCTTTTTTAATCGTTACACTTTGTGAAGTAATCCAGTCTTCCTTTTTGATGTCAGCGCTATCTGGTGCCATGATTATAAGTGGGACACCATGTCCCATTAAATCTAATTGATTATAAGAAGAAGCGGGGTCACTGTTGCATGATGATAAAACTAAAGAGGCAAATAAAAGGAAACTCAAGATTCTCATGATAAATTTTTTATTTTTGAACTATTATATTCTTTGGTAAAGAACGACTAATATTGAAAATTCCCAAAGAGGATTTCGTTTTTTAAACTTTGCTTAACGTTGTAAAACTAAAAGAAATTTTCATGCAAATAGAGATATGTACTAATTCTTTTCGTTCTGCTAAAAATGCGGTCCAATCTGGAATCCAAAGAGTAGAACTTTGTCAAAGCCTGGAAGTGGGCGGTATTACCCCTTCGCCAGGGGATATTAGATTGACAGTTGCACTCAAAGAACAGTATGATTTTAAAGTTTTTGTGCTTATCAGAGCGAGAGGAGGTGATTTTTGTTTTAGCCCCGAAGAATATGAAGTGATGTATGAAGATGTATTGTTTTGTAAAAATAATGGAGTAGACGGCGTAGTGATTGGAGGCTTAACACCTCAGGGAGAACTAGATATACCAGGTATGAAAAAACTAATTGCTGCGGCTGGAGAAATGTCTGTGACACTTCATCGAGCTTTCGATTATGTGAATGATCCATTTGAGACTTTAGAAAAAGTAATTGATCTGGGTTTTAGCCGGATTTTAACTTCTGGTCAAATGAATACAGCAATAGAAGGGAAAGAAATGTTGAAAAAATTAATTGAAAAGGCGAATGGTCGAATAGGGATTTTGCCAGGTGGTGGTGTTAATGTCGATAATATAAATGAATTGCTGGACTATACCGGTGCAAAGGAAGTACATTTTACTGCAAAAGAATTAGTAGCCAGCCCATTTCAAAAAAATAGTGAAGCAGCGATGAGTAGTTCCGGTTTGCCAGAATATGATTACTTTTTGACAAATACAGCTAAAATTCTAGAGATGAAAAAAAGAATGGGCTAGAACGAATAATGAATATCGATTAACGATTGCAGATTTTAGAAAATCATTATTCGTTAATCAATATTCGTCATTCATTATTTTTGAATTATTTCTTCACTTTGATACTACAACCAATAGCTTTTGTAGTTGAAGGATTTGGTTTTTCTCCTTTTTCAAGTGCAGCAATGGCATCTTCCAGGTAACGCTTTGATACTTTAGACGCATCGTTTGGACTATCATCGATCGAACCAATATATTCAACGGTTAAATCCTTGCTCAATAAAAATACATGCGGTGTTTTGGTAGCACCAAATTTTGGAAATACCGTTTGACCTTCATCAAAAATATATGGAAAATCAAATCCTTTTTCCTTAGCTCTTACCGACATTTCATCGTAGCTGTCACCTGGTCTTACATCCGGATCATTTGGATTAATTGCAATAACAGGGTAGCCATTGTTAGCAAATTTATTATGTAGATCTATAATTCGGTCTTCATACTTAACTGCGTATGGACAAGTGTTGCAAGTAAATACGACAATGAATCCTTTTGCATCTTTAAAATTTGCTAAAGAAACCATTTTTCCGTCTATATTCTTTAAGCTAAAATCTTCTGCTTTGTCACCGATACCATAACCGTCGAGTTTTACAGCAACAGGTTTAGCTTTTGTTTTTTCAGTTGTTGTTTCTGTACTTGATGGAGAAACATTTACAGCGGCTTGTGCGGTATCCGCATTAGTACTATCTGTTTGGCAGGCAGAAAATAATAAAACTGCGAATGCCATCAATAGGGTTAATTTTTTCATTGTTCTAATTTATAAATGGTTTGATAATATTATTCACTTCTTCGAATGTTTCAAAGGATTGTTCATAAAATGCGCGTTGTTCGTTTTTATAAACAACAGTTGCAGGAATTGAACCTGACCACTCTTCTGCTATTTTGGGAATCCAGCTATTCATATCGCCATCGGTAAAGGCAATTACATCAGATTTCAGCTGCTTTTCTTTTAGAAAAGGAATGAGTTTTTTGTCGATCTGATCCGGAAAATCAAGACTGACCAACAATATCTTAACCTTTTTTCCTTTATAGGTATTGTGTAACTCCTCGAAATAAGGTAATTCTTTAACACATGGTTTACACCAGGTAGCCCAGAAATTTATAACATAAGTAGTATCATTTTGTTTATTGAAATACGGTTCTAAATCCGCAAATTTTTCAATGATTGGTGGATTGATAGAAAAAGCTTTAGTTGCTTTTTTCTCTGGTACAGAACTCGGAGAGCAATTTAAAGCTAAAAGAACTAAAAAACCATAAAAGCATAGAATAGGAATAGTCTTCATGCCTACAAAGATATTGTTTTTTGAAATATGAAAAAGGTTTTAATAGTTAAAACGCATTTAATAGAAAAAGATTGGTGTCTAGACTGAAAAAAAACAGTACATTTACCAGATCAAAAATATAGACTATGAAAAAAATGAATGTCCTTCTTCCGGGTATTTCTTTACTCGCTTTTTTGTTTTTAACTACACATCTGCATACAACTAGTTCTTTAAACGAATCCAATATTGCACTGCCTAATGGTTTAAATGCAACGTGTATAGTGGATTTGGGAGAAAATGTTAACCTTCAACTAGGGGATAGCATTCAGATAGATGCGCTCCTTAGCTGTCAACCAACAGATATTCAATCGATTGAATGGGAATCGACAGGTCAAGGGACGATTAGTTGTACGGACTGTCTTGATCCATTTGTTTTACCGGAAGAAAACTCCTGCTACACGATCACCATTACCTGGGCAGATGGTTGTGTTTCTACGGATGAGGTTTGCGTATTCTTACAATCCTGTTCTGCTGTATTTTCTGAGAATGCAATCAATAGCGTGTCGCCAGAGCAGATTAGTGATGAAGCAACAATTGAATTAGAAATTACTCGGACGCAGTTTGTTCATATTGAAATAGTCGATGATGGAACGATCGAACATGTGATTTGGGAAGGGTGGTTGAAAAAAGGATTAAAGACTTTGTCACTGGACTTTTCATCGGTTCCGGCAGGGACGCATGATCTTCAAGTTCGCCTTTATCCAGAAACCATTACGACAAGTATTCAAAAACTATAAAGCAAAATTAAAAAAGATGAAAAATAATACCTTTTCAATATTTAGCCTTCTCCTGTTGACCTTTTTCTTTTTAGGCTCCTGTAATAATTCAGATGATGATGGAGGAGGAGAGGAATCGTCGACGTTTATTTCTACTTGCTGTCAGGTTCCACATTTGGAAGCTTGTGTAGGAGGTGCTAATGTGTATGTACCTAATGCATTTAGTCCTAATGGAGATGGATTTAGTGATCTGTTTTATCCTTTTGGAGATGTAGGAGTGGAGTCTATTGTTTCGTTTAAAATTTTTGATGGAGATGACATTGTATTCGAACAATCTAATTTTCAAGCAAATAATCCAAGTTTTGGATGGGATGGGATTTTACCGGATGGAACGATGGCGGATGCGATTTATACGTATTCTATTTCGATCAATAATGTTGCGGGCTTGACGGAAGATTTTGAAGGGACTGTTTGTGTACGTACAGGAGATCTTTTTTGTGTCGACTTTGAAGATCATTGTGCTTATCCTACTCAGCATACCGGACAAGGAGG
>CAYXQH010000586.1:0-4284 GCA_964467425.1 uncultured Saprospiraceae bacterium | reverse complement strand
TTATTTTTTATCGATTTTAATGAATTGATGGTCTTCCAGAAAGTTTTTAGCTCTTACACGAAGAACGTAATGACCGCTTTTAAGACTAGAAACATCTAATTCTATTCCATTTCCGACACTTTCATCAAACGCTTCATACAACTGGCTTCTTCTTAACAAATCATACACCTCAACTTTTACATTTTCCATTGGTTCTGGCAGGCTTATTCTTAATTTTTCTGAAACTGGATTTGGAGCAATCGTTGTTTTATAAAAATCTGTGAAATATTCCACAACAGCAATATCCGACACAGTTTGAAGTCCGTCAAAATCAACCTGCCTTAGCCTATAATACAGATAACCTTCCTGAGGATTTAAATCATCAAAAGTATAGTTTATGGTTGATGTAGAAGTCCCTGCACCTTCTAATCTTCCAACCTCTAAAAATGGCCCTCCGTTTACACTTCGCTCTATTAAGAAATAAAAATTATTCGTCTCAGATAATGTAGTCCACTCAACTGTAACTTTCCGATCATATTTAATCGCATCAAAAGCACCTAATTCAATAGGGAGAAGGTTTTGTAATTCAAATTCAATCTCTTGACGGTTATTTAATACTAAACAGCTTTTAAAATCAACATCCCATATAAAGTCCGCATATTCCGCCCCTGTGCCGGTTAACTGAAGCGGAAGATTGGCATCGGTTTGCGTCCCTATTAATTCAGAATTTTGTCCCGCTGCAGGACCGTCGGTAGCAGTGATGGCAACGCCATAACTTAAGAACTGGACTAGGTTACCATTCGCGTCCACCAATCCATGACCACCATTCGGCGCATTCATGACAACTACATCAACGTCAATAATATTATACCCATTTGTTGTTGTAGGAAAATTATCTTGTAAAAAAATTGTATCCGTTGCTGTTCCCTGATCATCATACAAAACGACAAACCAGTTTGTTACACTTTGTTGCCCTACGGAGATGATTTCCAAACAAGGTTCATCGTCTAAGTAATTTACCTCATTAAAAAATGTGGTCTGTGCAAAACTGGCTACACTTAAATAAAAAGAGAGAAGAAAGATAAATGCTGATCGCATAGTTTGAGGGTGTTTAAATGTTTTTTGGGTATAATTTAGAATGTCTAAGATAAATATGTTCTTCTAATTTTACTATAAATCATTCCTAAATTTTCAGGATGCTAATTGGTATTTTATGATACTCGCAAATATCTTCAATTACTTTTTTAATGTTATTGAACTGCGGTGCATCATTTTCTATAAGTACTTTTTCTAATTTTTTTACATACTGTTCTCGCCCTGTATCCAGCCATTTAGCGATATAATAAAAACCATGTATTGTGAAATTATTAATTGGGTTCCCCGACTTACCATACGTCGCTTTTCTATATCTTTTAAAGTTTTCATTTACTTTTTGATAATCTTTTAAAAAGAAATGAGCAGTCCCTAAAATGGAATAAATCGCATCTACATAGGCATGAAAGGCAAATTGCTGGTAAGAAGTCAATATTTGATTTAATCGACTAATCGCTTCTTCAAGGTCACTTTTCTTTGCACTTACTAGCAAAACCAGTCCATATAAAGTTGTCAAATTTATATAGCGCATTGTAAATCGTTCTTCTATTGAATGAATATTCAACATTGACTTACAGTTTTCTTTTAACCGGAATAATTTCTTTTCAACATCATAAGGCAACGTCTTCGAGTGTTCTTTTCGATAGCCTGTCAAATAATTATTGCTATAATAATTAGCTTGAATAGCTATGGAAAACATTTCAGGTTGATTGATATAACTATTCCAATATAAAATATCATTATCCTGACGAAACAAATCTGAAGATTTTTCAAGAAGGCCTTTCATTTCTAAATTCCGCATCCAATACCGAAGCTTGAAATACCTAATCTTATGGATAAAATCTACTAAGTATGGAAATACTATAAATTTATTTTTCTCAAATTCCTGTTCTAATTTATCTAACAAGAGGATTGTTTCTTCAGAATAAAACTGGTCGCTTTTACTATGATTTAAATAAAAACAATAAGAATATTGACTAATTAATCTTATCGTTGTTTTCTCATGTTTAAAATTATTTTCATAATAACTCATCAAAGCCTTTGCCCGCAATACAGAATCCTCTCCTTTTAAATCATAGCCTTCATGCAATTTGACAAAAAGCTCATTCAATGCTTGTTGAGCAAACAAGGTGCGTTCTGCTTTTTTCAAATAAACCAAAGCTTGTTTTGAAGACTCCATTAAAGCACTCTGTTGAGCTAAGATATTAAGCACTTTGATCTGGGTCGAAAAATCTTCTACTTTTTCAGAAATTTCGAGTAAAGCTTCCGCTACTTTATTGGCACTTTCCAATGCACCTTCATTGATCAACTTTTGAATCCTTGTAATATTATGCTGTAAATATTCCGGATAATTTTTCGCTAAAAAGGAGGTCAAGCCAAACGTATAAAATGCTAGTTGATAATATTTATTTTTAGTTTTCTCATTAACCTCATCATAAACATGTTGGCATAAAATATCCGAATCTTGTTCTGCTTCAATACTCCTATCAATAACATCAATTAAGGCCAAAGGATAATAGGATCGAATACTAATGCTCTTAACATAGTCCCGAAAAACTTTGAAATGAAAGTCATCCAATAATTTGATTGTTTTTACAATACTGGACATACCATTTGATTAATTACGTAGTAATATACTAACTAATTAGGCCTAAAAAATTATGTGTAATATTTAGTGAAGACACTAAAGATAAGGCTATTCCTTAAAACTTGCCACTTTTATTGGTATTTAAACACTATAAGTCGCGAAAATTCGCTTCCCGGCAATCCCATTTATCGTTCTCGCAATCAAATTATTAAAAAAGCTCTCTCTCCTTGTTATACTTTTCATTCTCATGGTATTCATCAATGACAATTGAATTAGAACACTGCAGTATTCCTTCAATATCATTTTTTAATAAATCAGAAAGCCTAAAAAATTGATGTAACAAATCTTTTAAGTCCACTCAGATATTTCAATGTAATTCCCTTCCGATAGCTATCCGGATCAATTACTCATGAAATTTCTTCGGGACGATTTATTACATAAGCAATTTTGATTAGGCGCTTAAAACAAAATCAAAAAATAAAAATCATGAAAATGAAAACTCAAACCACGCTTTTAGCCATCATTTCTGTACTATGTTCTATGATGCTTTCCAGCTGCGTCTCTATGTCAAGCATGCAAACTGCACGAACTTTAGGCCAGGGAAATACCGAAACAGCCATTGGCGTCAGTAGAGTATCTTACGAATTTGTTTCCGATCTAGATACTTTAAATGAAAAAACAGTAACTGGAGAAATTGATTGGAGATACGGTGTTACCGACAAACTAGATGTCGGAGTAAAAGCTTCGATTATCGGAACGTCAGGAGGATATGCTAAATATCAGTTTCTAGGAGACAGCGAATCTAAATTTGCAGGAAGTGGAGGAATTGGCCTTGGCTTTTTAACATTAAGTTCAGGTTCCGGCGAGTTTGAAACAAAATCGAAAACAACCGATGTTTCTGTACCGCTTTATTTCTCTTATCACCCAACAGATTGGGTAGGCATTTACACCAGCCCACGATATACTTTACGTAATATTAGAAATTCGGATGCAGATGGATCTGAAGGCAGCACCTCTCATTGGTATGGCGCGACGACAGGTGTAAAACTAGGAAAGAAAGTAGCTCCCTTTTTAGAGTATTCTATTTTCACCAGTAGCGATGCAACAAAACCACTATCTCAGGTTACTGGAGGGATTAGCATTGCATTCTAATATTTAAAAATAAAAGGCACCCTTAATTTTTTTTATAGAAGATGTGATATAAACTACTTTACTTCCTTCTTTAAATAAGATATAACCGGTTTTCGGCTTTTGGCTTTCGGATAATCCGAATGACTAAAACTGAAAACCGGTTTTTTTATTGGTCTAATCACATAATCCATTGATTATGCTAGAGTAAAATTTATCCAAAACCAGGATTGCCCCCCATTTTTATTAAAAAAATCATACTTACCTGTTATACTTCTATTGCTTAGGGTATTAACTATTGTAACTTATTAATTCACGCTTTAAGACAAGAAAGAGAGATCGAGTCCGAAGCTTAAAACATTATAAAATGCAAAATTCAACAAAAAACCAGACTGGACATATCTGCCCTCATTGCAAAACAAACCATGTAGAAACGATTGCGACAGCACCTTATGTAAGAGGATTTCTCGTTGCTTTCCAGATCGGATCAAAAACAA
>CAYXQH010000585.1:0-4291 GCA_964467425.1 uncultured Saprospiraceae bacterium | reverse complement strand
TTTCGAATGGGATTGGATAAAAATAATTTTAGAGCAAATGATGATGGCGAACCTTCCGGCACTGCGGGGCGACCAATTCTGAGCCAGATTGATAGTTTTGAATTGACCAATGTTTTTGTTGTTGTGGTTCGTTATTTTGGAGGAACTAAATTAGGAACCTCTGGCTTAATTAATGCCTATCGGAGTGCCACTAAAATAGCCTTTGAGAATGCTACTATTATAGAAAAAACGGTAGAAGATGTTTATAAAATAACGTTTGATTATAGTCTCATGAGCAATGTCATGAATGCTGTAAAAAAATTAGAACTCAATGTAGTCAAACAAGTATTTGAAGAAATAGCTTTTATTGAAATAGCCATCCGAAAAAGCGAAGTGGATCATTCGCTAAAAAAGATCAAATCCTTAATTTCGGGCATTAGAATGGAAGAAATAGATCAGGTAGAAAAGATCGCGGGGGTTGATTTGAAGTTTCTATTCACCAGATAGACTCCTACTATTTCAAGTTTAAAAACTCGAAGCTTTGGTTAGCGAACCAGCGTAATATCTCCTTTTTTCAAAACAGTCGAATTATCGATTGGACAAGGCGCTTCAATATAATAGGCATAGACACCTGTCGGCATTATTTCTCCTTTACTGGTGCCATCCCAACCTTCATTAATATCATCTGTTTCAAAAACTAATGCCCCCCAACGACTATAGATTTTAAAAGTATAAATTTCTGTAATGGTTCCACTTAGTGGCTTTACTTCATCATTGTATCCATCATCATTAGGTGAAAAAACATTGGGTACTCCTATCAACTCAGGATTGCAAGTTCTAAGGCGATTTATAAAAACAAGCTTATCCGTAGCACAATCATTTTCTTCATCAGTAACCACCACCGTATAAAAACCGCTGGTATCTGTAGTTAATAATGGATCCGGACAATTATTACAAGTCAATCCATCATAGCGAAGCCAGTCATAACTATAATTACCACTGCCTCCGAAAGCCTCTATTTCTATTTGAACATCTACACCTGGAAATTTATCATAGCTAAATTCTCCATCTACTTCAGGTCCTTTATTAACCACCACTGTAGCCATCGCTGTATCTTCAGCACAACTAGACAGAGAAGCATTTAAGACGTATTGTGTGGTCTCTGTTGGAAAAGCTAAAGGGTTGGGAATATTGGCCTCTGACAAGGTCGAAGTAGGAGACCATTCCACTACATCGGCTTCACCACTAAAAGATAATTCTACCGTATCTCCTTCGCAAATCAAAAAGTCAAAACTTTCTACTTCCGTATCAAATTGAACAATTATTTCAACGGAATCCATCAAGACACACTGATCTTCTTCCAGCATTAAAACATAGGTCGTCGTATTTTGAGGTTCTGCTAAAGGATCCAGCACATTATCTGAGCTCAAAGCTGTTGAAGGTGTCCATAAAATAGTGCCATCTACACTATTCGCAAGTCCATTTAGCTGGATGCTTTCTCCAATACAAATTTGAACATCTTCTCCAGCATTGACATCGTCCAGTGCTAAAACATTGATGGTTACGGTGTCTATAATTTCACATCCATAATCTGCTGTAATTAACTGAACAGAATATGTAGTAGTGACACTTGGATACGCTAGAGGATCGTTACAATCATCGCAACTTAAACCATTGGAATTCAACCACATAACATTGCCATCAATATTAATATCTAAAAGGATAGAATCGCCTTGACAAATCGTGTTTTCGTCTCCTAACAATGACTGGTTTTGATCAACTACATCTACCAAAACGGAATCGATAGCATCACAGCCAAACGTATTGGTAACTGTAACTATGTACATGGTTTCTTCTAAAGGCTCGGCAATAGGATCACTACAATCTGAACAGCTTAGCCCATCATCACTTTGATCCCATTCATATACTACCACACCTTCGCTAAAGACATTCAATTGAATCGATTCATCCATACAAATAGTCGTATCCGCAGTTATGGTAATATCTGGAATAGCATACGGTAAAACATTAACGGTCACTTCAGACGTATCTATACATCCAGTTGAAGTACTCGTCACAAAATAATAGGTAGTAGTCAATAACGGATTAGCAATTGACTCAAAACATTCCAGACAACTCAAGGTTGAATCTTCTAACCAATAATACACTAAACCAGCCGTATCCGTTTGAATAGCCACACTCAATTGAATATCATCTCCTATACAGATTTCTGGCTTAGATAATGAAATGATCGGCTCAATCGGCTCACTAACATTTATTTCAAGTGTTGTAGTATCAGAGCAATTAAATTCAGAGGTGACAATCAAATTTACATCAAAACTTCCGGGGCTGGTATATTCAAAAAATGGATTCACTTCGTTAACACTACCTATCCCTCCAAAGCTCCACTCCCAAGATGAAATCGTTCCTCCAGATATTGTGGATTCATCGAAAAACTGAATACCAAGCGGGAGACAGCCAGAAGTTTCAGAAGCTGAAAAAGCAGCCGTAGGTAAAGCACCAGATCCAATAAATTCTTCTTTCGTCAAGGTATCTATACAGAAAACATTTTCAACTGCTAATGTTACATCATAAAGTCCGTTATTAGGAAAAGAAACCATAGGCTCAAAGTCGGTACTACTTGCCGGAAGTCCATCTTCAAAAAACCAGTTCAAGTTTAAAATCTCTGTGCTTGAGTTTACTAAATTAATAAACTGCGTTTCATCTTCTCCTTCACATAAGGTGGAGTCTGTTGTTATAAAATCAATTTCTAATAAACCCGTGTAGATAGAATCTGGAGACTCCAATGTTCTTTTACAATTTTCAGAATCAATCAAAATCAGCTTTGGTACAAATACACCTACTTCCTGAAAAGCATAGTACACCGTATCATTGCTAACATTTTGAGTAGTGTCTAATTGTCCATCTCCAAAATCCCAGATATAAGTAAAATTATCAGCTGAGGAACCAATAAAAGTGACGCTTTCGGGAATACATAAACTGTCCCGGTCGAAAAAGAATTCGCCAACAGGTCCTTCCAGTTCAATATATTCTTCAATAAATAAAGTGTCTGTACAATTTTCATTAATGCTTGCAATCAATTGAACATCAAAAAGCCCCGGAGAGGTATAAACGTGAGGAGGATTTTCCAGATCAGAGATTCCGCTATTATCTCCAAAATTCCATTCGTAATAAAGAGCATTTTGAGACAGGTTTTCAAAATTAACGATTAGAGGAGGACAATTAGCATAAGTGCTATCAGCAGTAAAATTTGCTATTGGTGTGATAATATCGATCGATTGACAATAACTTTGTTCACAACCTGAAAAGTCTGTTACAGTTAAACAAACACTGTAAGTACCTGGCATTACAAACTGATAACCAGGGTTTTCCAAATCAGATATTCCGCCATCTCCAAATTCCCACAAATAACTTAGCGAGTCACCCATTGACATATTTGTAAATTCAACGGTGTCTGCAGGACAGCTTAAGGAATCTGCAGAAAACAAAGGTACTGGCCTGGACACACGTACTGCATTAGGTACCGTTAAAGTAGAAATACAACCCCATTCATTAGTCACCGTTAAGGAAACAGGATAGATGCCTGTCGAATCAAAAAAGAAGGAAGTATTCTGATCACTCGTTTCAAAAGTTCCGTTATTAATATTCCAAAACCAGGATTCAATAGGGCTTATAAAACTAGAAGAATTATCTATGAATTGAACGTCTAATGGATCGCAACCGCCTGAAGGCATGCTTTCGAATGCCACATCTACCCCATCGACTTCTATTGGTTCTAAAAACACAATTGAATCCTCACAACCAAACGCATCGGTGACCACCAATTTAATATCTGAATAAACACCTGGCGTATCATAGGTAATGACAGGTGTTTCAATGGTATCATTTGAAATCGCTCCACCAGGAGCAGTCCATTGCCAGGCTATATCAAAAACAGAGCTATTCGAAACATTAACATTTAAAGGAGCACATCCTGAAAACGGATCTAGACTAAAGGAAGCCAATGGATCTGTTATACAAATTGCCCTTTCAAAAGAATCCAAACATTCCGTTGTGAAGTTATAGACTATTTGGGTAGAAATATAACAGCCTGTATCGGGATAGATGGCTACTGGATTCGATAAGGAACTGGTATCAACAATAGCATCGTATCCGAAATCCCAGAAGGTTGAATCCGCTCCTGTAGCTAAATTAATAAAAGAAATTTCATAAGGATTTTCGCAATTTCTCTCAATGGTAAAAGAGGCTCTTGGATCTAATATTATAATATAATCTTCAAAAGCTAAAACAC
>CAYXQH010000584.1:0-4294 GCA_964467425.1 uncultured Saprospiraceae bacterium | reverse complement strand
TTTCCAACAGTTCGGACGAGATGATATTCTCCCATGACGAAATACGAACCATCATTAATCTTGGAAATATCATTGATTTTAAAGTTCAATGTTCCAGTATGTTCCTTTGAGGGATACCGTTTGTGATAATTTGCCAGGGTTTGTTCCCAGCCATAAGTAACGCCACTTGCCCCATAAAATTTTAAAGAATCCGATTTCCAATAGCTTTCCATAAAGCCATCAATATCGTAGTTAGACCAGTCCTCTTGTTGCTTTTTCATAATGGATAAAATTATTTCTTTATCTTTCGAATCGGAAGATGCCGATCCGCATGCGAAAAATATAGAAAGAATGATAAAGAGCAATAGGTATCTCATTGGACTAAATTTAATATTTTGAAATAGTGAAATCACTTCTAAAAGTAAATAAGAAAAATTTGATAAACGAATCCAAATAATACTCATGCAAAAAAAGAATCGTAGAAACTTTTTAAAGAAAGCATCCCTTGGAGGTTTGCTACTCTTCGGAGGGAATAAAACAATCGCGGAGTCTTTTATTTTAGAAAATGAAACTCAGCCAGGTTTAAAAACGCAATTCAGCCCAAACGATACGATCAGACTGGGCATCATTGGTTGCGGAATTCAGGGCTTTTCTAATGCTCGAACTGCCAGAAAAGTACCTGGAGTTGAAATCGCAGCCGCTTGTGATTTATACGATGGTCGTCTGATTCGAATGAAAGAAGTTTTTGGTGATCACCTTTTTACACATAGAGATTTTCGAGAATTATTAACTAGAAGTGATATCGATGCTGTTTGTATTTCGACATCGGATCATTGGCATGATCACATTTTAAAAGCTGCCCTGGAAGCTGGCAAACCAGTCTATTGTGAAAAGCCAATGATGCATCATATTGAGGAAGGTCATAGTATGATTGCCGCTGAGAAAAAAGCAGGACTTCCAGTACAGATCGGAAGTCAGCGCGCGAGTTCAATTGCGACCTTGAAAGCAAAGGCACTTTTTGAAGCTGGAGCAATCGGAGAGTTAATCCTCGCGGATATTCGATATGATAGAAATTCATCAAACGGCGCCTGGCAATATTCTATACCAACTGATGCGAATTCCAAAACAATTGATTGGGATGCTTTTATTGGTGACGCGCCGAAAATTCCTTTCGATAAAAAAAGATTTTTCCATTGGCGAAGTTTTAATGATTATGGAACCGGTGTGGCTGGTGATTTATTCGTCCACTTATTTACAGCACTTCATGTAATTACTTCTTCGATCGGACCAGAACGCATTTACGCAAGTGGCGGTTTACGATTTTGGAAAGATGGCAGAGATGCTCCAGACGTAACCCTGGGTTTGTTTGATTATGCAGCATGTGATGCACATCCTGCTTTCAATGTACAAATGCGTGTAAATTTTGTCGATGGTTCTGGTGGTGGATCTCATGTGAAATTGATCGGTACGGAAGGTATGATGCTCATTGGTGGTGGTGGCGTAACGATCCAGTCATCTCCAGTAAAAACTGCTGCGACCTATGGCGGATGGGATTCTTTTGATACCTTTTCTGAGAAAGAACAAAAAGCTTTTAAAAAGTGGTTTGAAAAAAATAATATAAAACCAAGCCCTACAATGTTGCCACCGAAAGAAGTGAAATATTCCACTCCGAAAGGTTATAGTACACATGTAGATCATTGGGCAGGATTTATAAATGCCATTCGGAATGGGACGCCGCTTGTGGAAGATACTACTTTCGGAATGCGTGCTGCAGCTCCGGCACTGGCAACCAATTTGAGCATGCAACAGCATAAAGCAATTGCCTGGGATCCTCAAAACATGGAAATTAAAAATTAAGAGAAAACAGTATCTATGTTTTTATCAAAATCACTTTGGCATATTTCAAAAACGAAATCTGAAATTCGAGAAGAGCAGGTAATTGAGGATAAAAGAGTTCTTGTAAAAACGCTTTATTCCTTAATTAGTTTGGGGACTGAAAAATTAATAGCTAATGGAGAAGTTCCTTTGGAGGTGTACGAACAAATGTCTGTGCCTTATATGGATGGAAGTTTTGATTTTCCGTTAAAATATGGCTATTCATTGGTAGGGGAGGTGGCTTCGAAAGATCATCCATTATTTGGAAAACGAGTGCATGCTTTACACCCACATCAAGAAGTTTGTTTACTGGAAGAGAAAGATTTGTTTGTGATACCGGAGGAGGTAGATTCTAAAACTGCAACACTTGCCAGTAATTTGGAAACGGCGTTGAATGCGGTCTGGGATGGGGAGGTTTCTATTGGAGATAAAGTCTTAGTCACAGGCTTCGGGTTGATAGGGTCACTAATCGCACGCTTAGTTCAAATGATTCCTGGAACAGAATTAATCATTTCAGAAATAAATCCTGTAAAAAATAAATGGGCTAAAGACTTAGGTTTTAAAACATGTAATCCAATAGAGGTAACTGATTTTGATATCGCTTTTCATTGTTCTGCATCTTCAGAAGGATTACAGTCTTGTATAGATGCGACAGGCTTTGAAAGTAAAATTATTGAATTGAGTTGGTATGGTGAAAAAACCATTGCTGTTCAATTCGGAGCTAGTTTTCATCAACAAAGAAAAAAATTGATTAGCTCGCAGGTGTCTAATTTACCCACTGATCGAAGAGGGCGTTGGGATTTTAAAAGAAGAAAAGAATTGGTGTTTAAACTTTTAAAAGAGGAGCATTTTCAAGCACATATTACGAAAACAATTGCTTTGATAGAAACGCCTGCGTTTTTTGAAAAACTAAGGAAAGGGGAGCAGTCAGAACTTGGAGTTTGTATTGAGTATTGAAGGTTATGAGTGGCTTGAATTATTCAAAATACCAAAGAATATTGAATAATCAATAATGAATATCCAATATTGAATAATAAAACAGTCATGATAATTTCTAAAACTTAGTCTAAAAAGATGATTCCTACCCGGTTAATCTTGATTGGATGATTATGTGGATATGGGATCTCATTCGATATTCAATATTGATTTAATGGATATTCAATATTCTTTCAGACAGACCAGATTGAGGGTTAAATTTAAAGGTTTCTAGATTAAGAGTTGAGGAAAAGAAGACCTTAAAAAACAAACTCTAACACCCTTTTACTGGCATCATAAGCTACAAAACATTAAATTTGCTATTGCACTGACGAAGAATAACGAAAAAACGACATACTATGTTTACAGTAAAAATCCGGGATCATTTTATGATTGCCCATTCTTTACCTAGAAAAGCTTTCGGACCTGCTCAGAAAATGCATGGAGCGACTTATGTAGTGGATGCTGAATTTATGAGTAATGATCTTGACGAAAATAATGTGGTCATTGATATGGGAGCAGCAAGTAATTTATTGAAAAGTATACTTGATCCACTTAATTACCAAAATCTTGATGAGATGCATATCTTTAAAGATAAGTTGACGACTACCGAATATCTTGCCTTTTTTATACATCAGGAGATTGCAAAAGCTTTAGCGAGTACCTTCACTGGTAGAATAAAAGTTACGCTTGGAGAATCACATGTTGCATGGGCTAGCTATGAAGGAAAGGTATAAAAATATCATCTTTGTTGTACCTGATCCTAAATCATTTATCTCTGGTGGAAATATCTACAACCTCTATTTTTTAGATGCACTTCGGCAAGTTGATCCGATAGTATCACTAGTCGATTTTGATACTTTTAAAAAAATAAATACCTCTCCACAGGAACATTTATTTTTTATCGACACGTATTATTTTGATGCCATTAAAACGTATCAAGGTGATTTGTCGAGTTCTTTTCTATTGGTGCATTTATTAGAAAGTCTTAATGAAAAGTCGGAAAATCGTCTTTCCTTTTTTAAAAAAGAAGAAAAGAAAACACTCGATCGGTTTCAAGGTTTTTTATCAACCAGCGATTTCACTAAAAACTATGTTGTCAATTTAGGATATGAGGATAAAGCACATCTGGTCATTCCTCCTGCAATAGGATTCAAGCCGCAACGACGGAAAAAGCATTCCGAGAAAATTGAAGCGCTCATGGTTAATAATCTGATGGAACGAAAAGGAATTATCGAATTATTGGAAGCCATTGAAAAAGCTGAAATTTCTGCGGAACAATTTCACTTAACCATTATTGGTAATGAAACGATCGAACCAAACTATGCAGAAGCTTGTAAAACCATTTTTAAACGAAAAAGCTTGAAGGCGCTGGTTACCTATAGGGGTGTTATGCCGCATGCTAAGGTCAAGAAGTTTTATCAAAAATCAAATCTCTATATTTCGTCAGCGTACATGGAAACGT
>CAYXQH010000583.1:0-4301 GCA_964467425.1 uncultured Saprospiraceae bacterium | reverse complement strand
CTTCCAGTTGCATTGACACTACCTTCTACATTGAAAACCATTTTGTCTGGCTTCATTTCAAGCAGTGGCCTTTTAGCGGTAACGGTGACTTCACTGAGCTCAACGCTTGGTTTTCCGAGTTGAATGTTCGAAAAATCATAATTCTGCTGAAGGTCAAATACTGTTGACTCAAAGCTGGGAAGACCGACATAGCTTACAGAAAGCCAGTATTTTGCTGCCTTGATCCCAGAGATTGTGAATTTGCCATCATCATTACTCAATTCAACTTTTACTAAAGAACTGTCCATAGCATTATATAAGGCTACGTTTGCATAGGATACCGCTTCATTATTACTGTCTGTAATTGCTCCGGTGATTTTTTGAGCGAAAAGATTAGAGGTGAAAATCAGAGACAGGGTCAGGCTGAAAATTATTTTGTTTTTCATACTAATGTGAATTTGGGCATGGCAAAGCCAATACCTGCTTTGTTTAAAAGAGGTTTTAAAAATTGTATTTTGAAATGATTAGTTGAGAACGCTTAAGAATGGGTTGGTAAAATGCCATTCTATCTAGTCGACGATTATAATGACCAAGGTGTTACAGAAAGGTTGCTCCAATTGGTCGATGGAAAGTAGTTGCTCGTCGGAATTAGCTTCTTAAGGTTACAGGTAGTATATTAAGGAGATAGTAAAAGTTTAGTCATTTTGGACTGGATGTTTTTAAAATATATTTTTAGAAAGTACCTTGAGAAAGATTAATAATTTTTAATTCATGACACTTTTTTATTTAAAGGCATTGCATATTGTTGGATTCGTAGCTTGGTTTGCGGGTTTGTTTTATTTGGTTCGAATGTTTGTTTATTATGTCGAAGCACGTGAGAAACCTGAACCTGATAAATCTATTTTGCAAAAACAATTTAATGTGATGCAATGGCGGGTTTATAAAATTATTTGTAACCCGGCGATGATGATTACTTTTATTGGCGGATTCGGAATGCTGTTTGTTAATCCAGCTTATCTGGAAATGGGCTGGCTGCATATAAAACTAGCGCTGGTGTTTGGTCTTTTAGCGTATCATTTATATTGTAAATCGGTGATTAAAAAACTGGAAAAAGGAGAGAAGCCTTTTTCGTCTTTTCAGTTTCGATTATTGAATGAAGTACCTACCTTGTTTTTAGTGTCGATTGTTTTGCTGGCCGTTTTGAAAAGTGGATTGAATACCTTGTATGCGTTTTTAGGTGTGTTGGCTTTTGGGCTGCTGCTGTTTGTGGCTACGAAGTTATACAAGCGCGTTCGGGAAAAAGAAAGTTGATTTATTTTGACACGGAATTTCACGGAGGATACACAGATTCTCACAGCGTATCATTTCTCATTCATTGAATAAAATTTTTAGTTTTGATTTCGAGGGGATTCTTTTTCGAATTGGCGATAATGAGAGACATCTCTTTCGGGATTTTTGACTGAATCGTTTTTTGAAAATAATCCAATATTGCCACTTTTTTATCTTTAGGATATTCTGGTGCTAATTCCAACCATAAAACAAGTTTTACTTCTGCCGGGTTTTTTAAAAGATCAATAGCTGCAGACCAAAAACCAGTCTCTTTTTTTAGCATTGCAGTTTCGCCTATCCACGATTTATAATAAGGGAATAAATTTCGATACCACCATTTTCTATGATAATAAGACTCAATAATGTCTAACAAACGAAAGGTATCTTCAAATTTCCGGTAATAGCGATCAACGTAAGTTTCAGGCGCTGAAATCAATAAGTCCATCGGATGAGAATCCTCTTTATAAAATCGTTCGGTATAGTTTTTTACCTCAATCAAATATAAATTTCCTTTGGAAATTGCTATAAAATCAACGCCTTTTAGCCCTGATCCACTCAAGTATTGATAAAATCGATGCTCGTCATATTTGAATACAATCCAGTCAGAAGGAAAGCTAAATTCCATCCCACTTTCCTGAAATATTCGTTTTGACATGTGTTTAAGATAAGAAATCAACGATCAACTATCAAGCTAAAGGTCTAAAATAGCTTTGGTTGAGACCTTTTGTGGATTGGGTTAAAATAAATGCCTTAAATACTTTAAATTAGCGTCGGTGAGTAAAAGTCAAAGGATTAATTCCCGACTTTAAAAAATTAGTAAAAACATAAGAGATATAAAATGAACGTTGTTGAACTAATTTTTTAAACCAAAAGAGGGAATTTAATTTTTGACAAATACTGAAAACATTTAATCAAAAAAATAATTATGATCGAATTAACGAATAGTAAATCTTCAGATTTGAATAACCTAAAACGCAAAGTAACGACTTATAAAGAAATCATGTCCAATGCTCGTTCTTACCGTGATGTTTGGAAAGAAAGCCTAAAAGATAAAATTGTAGGTGTTTTAGAAGGAATGGTAAAAGGATGTGAATTAGACGCTACTGTTGAGGTGCGCTCAGATATGGAAAATTTGGAAGCCATCGTTCTTTCTTTAGGAGATGTGAAAAGTGGAATCTGGCAAGAAATCAATAACAATATCAAACGCCATATGATCAAGCATAATGGCTCCTTGATTTATCAGCAATTATTTAATGGAAAAGTAATTGTATTGATCAATTATCCTTTTATTGAAAATTACGGACAACCGAGGCCTCCAAAAACAATTGGAATCTATCGACCAGAAGAAATGAAAGAACCGTTCTTTGTTCGACATATGGAAGAGTTTATTACGGATATTACCAATTGGGAAGATTATGATGATGATGAGCCAAGTAAGAAAATTGGTTTCGATATCAACTTTGGTAATATGAATGTTTCTCAGGAGGAACTTGAATAAACTAGATTAATTTTCTATGCTGAGAATTTTCTTTTTAGGACAGCTATTGTTTTTTTCAATTCATCTTATGGCTCAAGATAAGGCAAAGCTAATTTATTTCGCGGATCCAATGTGTTCCTGGTGCTATGGCTTTTCTCCAGAGCTGACCAAAGTCGTCGACCAGTTAGGTGACACTATCGAATTTGAAATGGTTATGGGTGGGCTTCGTCCATATAATACGCAAACGATGACAGAATTGGGAGACTTTCTCAAAGAGCATTGGGAGCATGTTCATGAAGCGTCTAAGCAACCTTTTAATTACTCCATTTTAAAAGACAGCACTATTGTTTATGATACAGAACCTGCTTGTCGGGCTGTGATGCTCATGCGACAATTAAAACCAGGAAAGGAGTTCTCCTATTTCAAAAAAATACAAACTGCTTTTTATAAAAATAATAAAGATCCAAACGCCACATCAACTTATGTTGAATTATTAGACGGTTTTGGTGTAGATAATGCGGTATTTGAAAAATCCTTCGAATCTGAAGAAATGAAAGCCTTGATCAAAGAAGATTTTCAGTATTCTGCAAATCTTGGTGTTCGAGGTTATCCAACCTTGGTCTTGCAAAAAGGAACCGATTTATTTCTTTTGTCAAACGGGTATACAAAAGCAGAAATTATTTTGGAAAAAATTTCTAAGACTTTAATCGCCAATTAATTATGACCCACCAAATTTCATCCTTAGAAGACTATAATAATACGTATCAAAGAAGTGTTGAAAATCCGGAAGCATTTTGGGCTGAACAAGCATCTACGTTTGATTGGTTTGAAAAGTGGAATCAAGTGTTACAGCATGATTTTCGAAAACCTGAGAATAAATGGTTTATTGGTGGAAAATTAAATATAACTGTAAATTGTCTTGATCGTCATATTGAAAGTCGTGGAGATCAGGTTGCATTAATTTGGGAACCGAATAGTCCGGATGAAGCTGTTCGAAAGTTTACCTACAAAGAATTATTAGCGGAAGTTTGTAAGACCGCCAATGCTTTACGTGCAAATGGAATTGAGAAAGGAGACCGGGTTTGTTTTTATATGCCAATGGTGCCGGAGTTAGCAATTGCCGTTTTAGCATGTGCTCGGATTGGAGCAATACACTCCGTAGTTTTTGCAGGATTTTCAGCGAACGCCTTGGCAGACCGAATTAAAGACTCTGCATGTAAGATGGTGATCTGCTCAGATTTTAATGCGAGAGGAGCTAAAAATATTCCAGTTAAAAAAGTAGTCGATGACGCTTTGGCAATGGGTTGCGATAGTATCGAAAAAGTACTCGTTCACAAAAATAGAGGTGAAGCAATTAATATGGTGGATGGTCGTGACATTTGGTGGCACGATGCAGTAAATAACCAGGCAACAACTTGTGAACCTGCGGTGATGGATAGTGAAGATGTCCTGTTTATTTTATACACCTCCGGTTCTACTGGAAAACCAAAAGGGGTTGTTCATACCTGTGGTGGCT
>CAYXQH010000582.1:0-4303 GCA_964467425.1 uncultured Saprospiraceae bacterium | reverse complement strand
ATTCCACATTCCACATTCCACATTCCACATTCCACATTCCACATTCCACATTCCTTATTCCTTCACCCAGGTGGTTCCTTCCTTTCCGTCTTTCAACTGTATCTTTAACGCAGTTAAGGTGTCTCTAATTTTGTCGGAGGTTCCCCAATCTTTGTTTGCTCTGGAAGATTGCCGTATATCAATGATTAAATTCATCAAGCCATCCATTGAACCATTATCTTGTCCACCATGCGCTTCATCACTGAGGCCAAAAATATCAAAAATAAAAACCTGGAAGGTACTTTTTAATCGATCTAACGTATAGGAAGTGATCTCCTCAAAAGAAAGGTGACCATCTTTCAATCCGTTCACTTTTGGAACCAATTCAAATAATCGCGCTAAAGCTTTTGGCGTATTAAAGTCATCATTCATTTCCTGGAAAACTTTATCAATCAAATCGTTTAACTCTTTATCTAGTGCTCCTTCTGTTTCGTTTCCAGTATAAGCTAAGCCCTGCAATGTTTTATTACCTTCCATTAATCTTTTGTATCCTTTCTCTGCGGCAAGCAAAGCTTCATCAGTAAGGTCTAAGGTGCTTCGATAATGTGATTGCAGCATAAAAAAGCGAATCATCATCGGACTGTACCCTTTGGAAACGTGGTCACTATTTCCAGAAAATAATTGCTGTGGAGTAATCGAATTATCTTCACTCTTTGACATCTTTCGACCATTCATCAAAAGCATATTGGTATGGAGCCAATAATTAGCCGGAGCGCAACCACAGGCACCATGATTTTGAGCTACTTCATTTTCATGATGTGGAAACTTTAAATCATTTCCACCGCCATGAATGTCAAATGTTTTTCCAAGGTATTTTGTACTCATCGCACTACACTCCAAATGCCAGCCTGGAAACCCTACGGACCAAGGTGAATTCCAATGCATTAAATGTGTGGGTGCTGCTTTAATCCAAATCGCAAAATCTGCGGGATTATTTTTTTCCTCCTGATTTTTTAAATCAGATCTGGATTCAGAAATTAAATCTTCTATTATTCGACCGGATAATTTACCATAGACATCATTCTCTTTGGCAAACTTTATTGTATTAAAATAAACAGAACCATTTTTTACATATCCATATCCGTTGTCAATAATACTTTGTACCATTTCGATTTGCTCGATAATATGACCTGTTGCCCTTGGTTCAATGCTGGGAGGCAATGTGTTGAAAATAGTCATCATTTCATGAAAGCCATTCATATATTTTTGAACTACTTCCATAGGTTCTAACTGCTCTAGTCTGGCTTTTTCAGCAATCTTATCTTCGCCACCAGTATCGACATCACCAACCAAGTGCCCGACATCTGTAATGTTTCGAACATATCTTACTTTGTAGCCAATGTACATTAAATAGCGATAGATAATGTCAAAGCTCACGAACGTTCGGCAATTACCTAAATGAACATCACTATAGACGGTAGGGCCACAAACGTACATGCCAATATGCCCATCATTAATTGGTTTGAAAACCTCTTTTTTTCGTGTGTTGCTATTATAAACCTGTAGTGTATGATCCATTTAAAATACTTTGCTTGTTTTAGGTGAATTTTAGAATGTTAAAAGATTCGGCAAAATTACATAAAATCTTTATTTGTTGCTTGTCCAATTTTTATTCAAGTATAAATTATATTCCTAATCCAGACTTAACTTTGAAAGTACGGGATAATGATCAGAATGTTTTTCTTTAAATACCTGGCAATCCAATACGGTAAACTTTGGATCAGCGAGGATATAGTCAATTCTTAAAGCAGGGAGCTTGCCGGCATAAGTCGTCCCAAAACCGAATCCCTTTTCCTGAAAGGTATCGCTCAAGTCTTTTGAAAGCATTCGATAAACATAAGATTGAGGCGTTTCATTGAAGTCACCACACAAAACAACAGGGTGGGGACTTTTTTCAATATGATTTTTGACTTTTCTAGCCTGCTGTGTCCTTATTTTTGAATTATACCTAAATTTTCCCAAGATACCTTTTATGTCTGACCAGGTTTTCCGCTCTTGTAGTTCTCCTTCAGAAAGTATACGCTCTGTAGTTCCACTTACATTATTAGATTGCAAATGGAGGCTATAGATTCTTATAGTTTTTTCATGAATTTTAATATCTGCCCAAAGACAGGAATTACCTGAAGTTTTAAAGTCGATTTCACCATGTTTGAGTATCGGATGTTGAGAAAGAATCCAAGTGCCTTTATAAGGGATTTTATGAGCGTATTTAAAGTTGAGTTTCTCAGATTTCACTTGTGCCTGGTAGCTAAGAACCTCTTGTAAGCATAAAATATCGAGGGTTCCTTTTTTTTGTAGAAAATTTGAAAAAGCATTGATATTTTCTTGCTCTTTTTTTTCATTTTGATCACTCAAAAATGCTAAACTAGAAGAATTATAGGTAAGAATGTTGATAGAGGTTTCTGATTGTCCTCCACTGCTAAAGCTAAGTCCAATAAAAGAGGTCATATGATTCCATCCCATGAAGATGCAGCATAAAGAGAATAGGAAATATTTGTTTTTCTGAAAAGCCCAAAAAAGAATGAATAAAAAATTAAACAAGAGTAGCCAGGGATACAGCGTTCCAATAATGTTGATCCAGGTAAAATTTTCAGGATTGATAAATGGAGAAAGATAAGCGAGAAAGGTTACTAAGATCAGTAACACATTCAGCCATCGCATCATTTTGGAAAGACCTTTCACCGGCTTCTAGGATTATAAAAATCAAAAATTAGGCTTTCTACTTAAACCTGCTATTTTTTACTAGCATTAAACAAAAACTCTTTTTCTTCCTCTGAAAGACTTTCATAGCCTGTCTTTTTTATTTTATCAAGAATTTCATCTAAATATTCCTGATGAGAAGAACGGGTATCACTCTTTGCTTGAGGCTTTTTAGATTTTTTTGCATTCGGGTTTTTATAAGCCATTCTTGGACCTTTCTTCTTTTCAGAATTGAGATTGCCAAATAAGGCCATAAGTTTATCCAGAAAGTTATTGACAGGAACTGCCAAATCATTTCCGTTTCTTAATTGAGTAGCAAAAAACCAACCGAAAAAAGCGCCACCTAAATGCGCTGCATGTCCGCCTGTATTTTGCATGCCTCCTACGCCAATCAAATCCATCAACAATAATATACCGACGAGGTATTTTAATTTAACTGCACCGATTAATGGTAGATGTAGTAAATAGTCAGGTGCAATAACACCAGCAGCAAGTATCACTGCCATGACTGCTGCCGAAGCACCATAAGCAAAGCTAGGACCAGGGTACATTAAATTAGCAAATGCGAAATACACCAAGGCACCAAAAAGGCCACCTAAAATATACAAAGGCAAAATTCTTCGATCTCCAATGAGATCTCCGACAATTTTTCCGAACCAATAAAGCAATAGAAGATTCCAGATGATATGCCAGAAACCAACATGTAAAATCATATTGGTAAACAATACCCAAGGGTGGGTTAAATTCCAAAACCATTCTTTATTAAAAGCTAAGTATTTAAGAATATTATCAGCAGTAGCACCTGTGACATCACGTCCAGCTCCTGAGAAAACTAATACCAGATTGATTATAACAAATACAGCCACGTTGACCAATATGATTCGGGTGATCATATTGCCATAATTAAACTGTTGTTTTAAATCGTCCCAGATTGAGGTGAACATATTATTAAGTCGATATTTAAATTCTTAGAATGGCAATTTTTTACAAATATACCTGAAAATATGGTTTTAAAATTAAACGTTTTAGTTGTCTATGTTTGTATTGCTATATACTTGATTTTTAGATCAAATGTTTTGATTTGGAACAACTTATAGTCGGGAACCAAACTTTTGCCAATAAAGGACCATTAAAAAGCCGAATAATGCGCCTCCAATATGTGCAAAGTGGGCGATACTTTTTCCAAAAATGGAGAAGCCAGTAAAGCCACCAATAAAATCTAAAGCTAATAATCCTGGGATAAAATATTTCGCTGCGACCGGTACTGGGAAAAAGATTAAAGCTAGTTTGGAGTTTGGGAAATTCATCCCATATCCAGCAAGTACTCCATAAAGGGCTCCAGATGCACCAAGTACTGGACCGAGGCTCGATAGTCCCAAATAGGTAGTTAGCATATGTATAGCTAATGCTCCAAAACCACAGACTAGGTAAAAGAATAAAAACTTTTTAGGACCCCATAAACTTTCTAAAGGAGGACCAAACATAAAAAGACCGAACATATTAAATGCTATATGCATGAGGTCTGCATGCATAAACATATGAGAGACGATCTGATAAGGCTGGA
>CAYXQH010000581.1:0-4309 GCA_964467425.1 uncultured Saprospiraceae bacterium | reverse complement strand
GGTAGACAGGTAGACAGGTAGACAGGTAGACAGGTAGACAGGTAGACAGGTAGACGGTGTTTAAAGTTATTTTTTAGAAGCTAGGACATAAAAAAAGCCGAGAAAACTAAAGAAGTTATTCTCGGCTGTTGGTTTAATGGTCCCTCGCATGACTCAGATGAGCCTTTTGATATTTTTATGTTTTATAAACTGCCAGGCAGTTACTTATTTTCTCTAAAAGATCATCTGGTCCGAATGGTTTTCCAACATGATCATTCATTCCGAATAATTTCGCTTTTTCTTTTTCTGTTAGGAAAGCAGAAGCAGTTAAAGCAATGATCGGCACATCACGTTTTCTTGGATCTGAAGATTTTCTTATTTCCGCAGTGGTTCGATATCCATCCATTTTTGGCATTTGAATATCCATTAAAACCAAATCAAAATATTGGTTAGAATAAGCATCCAAGGCTTCTAATCCATCATCCGCTGTGATGACTTCCATTCCAAGTTTACGAAGCATCTTAGCGACTACCAATTGATTGATTTTATTATCCTCTACTAATAAAACTTTATTGCCAACTAAGTGGCCGTAATCTGCAGGCTTATTGTCTTTTTTAAGCGTACTCTTATCTACTGCTACCGCTTTATAAGGTAAGTAGACCGTAAATGTCGTCCCTTCATTAGGAACACTGTTTACTTCAATTCTACCATTTTGAAGATCGATTAAACGCTTGGTAATTGCTAATCCTAAACCAGAAGAAGCATATCCTTCAAATAAATCTTCATTCGAATTACTGGAAAACTTACGGAATTTCTCTTCCAATTTAGCTGGATCAATTCCTACACCTGTATCTTCAACTACTAATTTTAAAGTAGCTTCATTTTTATTCAATTCATCTAGTTGTATATCAACATTTACTTCTCCTTCATCTGTAAATTTAACAGCATTGCTTACCAAATTCGTTAGGATCTGATTCATTCTTGCTGGGTCACCTAATAATACTTCCGGTACTTTTTTATCATATCTACAGTTGAACTTCAACTTCTTATCATTGGTCGGTAACTCAAATCGTTTTTCTATTTCCTTCAAAATTTGTTTTGGATCAAACTCTCTGCTTTCAAGCGTAAGTTTTCCTGCTTCAATTTTAGAGAAATCTAATACATCATTAATGAAAACAACTAAGTTATTTGCAGAAAACTGTAACGTTCTTAAATGCTCGATCTGATCTTCTCTTGGTGACTCTGATAATAATAAATGCGTTAAGCCAATAATGATATTCATTGGAGTTCGCATTTCATGACTCATTGTTGCAAGGAATCGTTCTCTAGCAAAAGAAGACTGCTCGATGGATTCTCGTTCTGCCATCTCTTTCACAAGCTGCTGATTCAAATTATCCAGGCTTGCTGCCTTTTCATTAAGCTCAGCATTTTTAGCATTAATTTCTGCTTTCTGTCTTTCAATCTCTTCGTTCTTGGCTCTTAATAAATTATTGTCTCGTTTCTTAAGTCGGTAACTATTGTATAATACGCCAATTAGTAATAAACCTAATGCAACAAGTGCCATTAAGAAATAACTAATTTTATCACTAAAAGCTTGCTCTTTTTCCAAAACAGAAATTTTCTGCTTTTGCTTTTCTGCAGCAAACTGAGAATCATACTTTGTCGTCAAGTCTAATAAAGCTTTCGACTTTTCAGTATTGAATATGACTTCTTTGTTTTTATCGTATGCTAATTGATATTTGTAAGCTTTCTTAAATTCTCCTAAGCCTTCATACGCTTTTGAAATATTGAGATAAATGAATTGAGTCCCAGGCTCCGCTCCGATTTCTTTAAGGAGTGCTGAACTTTTCTCCAAGTTTTCATTAGCTTTTGCTTTATCTCCCATATCGGCATAAATAGAACCGAAGTTTTGGTACGTTTCCGCAAGTGCTAATTTATCATCTAATTTGGATCTGATTCTAAAAGCTGATTCATTGGCATCTAATGCTTCTTCTAAAAGCTCTTCCTTGTCAAAGGCACTACTTTTAGATTGGTGATAATAAACTAAAGCAATATTATTATAGTCTGTCCCAATATTAGGGACGTCTTGCATCGAACTATTTAAATCCAATGATTGGCTATAATAAGCAATCGCTCCATCTGTATCTCCCATATCGCTGGCAATTTTTCCCATGTGGCTGGCTAAGTCCGCAGCTTCAGGTAATTGTTCCATTTCTATGCGCAATTCCATTGCTTGTCCAAAATGTTCTCTTGCTTTTCCATACGTTTTCTTAAAAAGAAAAACATATCCAAGCTTTTCATGACTAGCAGCAGCTCCTTCGAAATCAGTAATTTTATTTCGAATATTTAATGCTTCTTGCAGATTGGATTCTGCACTATTCATATCTTCCTGTAAATAAAATACCCAACCGATATTATCTTTTGAAGTCGCAATACCTTTTTCATCACTGATATTGTTTCGTAAACTTAATCCCTCTACAAAATACTTCATAGCATTTTCGTAATCATATCGATCCAACATCAACATTCCAAGATTATCCGCTGCACTAGCTAAGCCTTTAGGATAATTCATCTTTCCAGCCATTTCATAGGCTTCTAAAGCATATTCATACGCTTCATCTGGCTTATCTTCGCTAAGCATTTGTGCCAGTTCGTTTAAAGCATCAACTTTAGAATTTCCAGTAGTCGCTTCGACTTTAGATTGCAAATCAGTGATTGATGTTTCTTTAGCCTGAAGAACAGAACCAAAAAACAACAAGAACGTGAATAAAAGAGTACTAAATTTTCTCATGGGTAAAATAATGTGAATCAAGGAGTTAGGACAAATAATATTATTCTAGAAGAAAAGATATAATAAGCTGATGTCCTTTGGGTTTACAAAATATATTTATTTGTAATATGTATGCAAATATGGTGCCGAAGGAGCGAATTAATTTTTCTGAGGTCTTCCTTTCTGTTTATTGTCGAGAAATTCAAAGGAAACCATTATGCATTCTATATTTTATAAATAATAATTATCTTACCACTCAATAATAAAATCAACAAAATGGAATACAAATATCTTGGTAAATCCGGTTTGCAAGTAAGCACACTTTCCTTTGGTTCATGGCTAACCTTTGGGAAACAAATCGGAGATAATACAGCTGAAAAGCTAATGGACATAGCATACGACCATGGAGTCAATTTTTTTGACAATGCAGAAATTTATGCAAAGGGAGAGTCAGAGAAAGTCATGGGTGAAATTCTTAAAAAGAAAAAGTGGGATCGAAGTTCCTACCTTGTTTCCAGTAAAGTATTTTTTGGAGATGGTGGAAAATTGCCCAATCAAACCGGATTAAGCAGAAAGCATATCTTTGAAGCTTGCCATGCTGCGCTTAGACGATTGAAAGTAGATTATCTGGATTTGTTTTTCTGTCATCGACCCGATAAAAATACGCCAATGGCTGAAACGGTATGGGCAATGAATCATTTAATTCAGCAAGGAAAGATTTTATATTGGGGAACTTCTGAATGGTCAGCACAAGAAATAATGGAAGCTCATATGGTTGCCCGGGAAAACAGGCTAATTGGTCCGACAATGGAACAGCCACAGTATAATATGTTTCATCGTAGAAAGGTAGAGGTTGAATATAATCAGATATTCAAAACAGTTGGAATGGGAACTACGATATGGTCTCCACTGGCTTCCGGTGTTTTGACCGATAAATACCTAGATGCTTTTCCAAAAGGAACACGACTAAGCATGGAAGGCTTGGATTGGTTGAAAGAACGATCTTTTACTCCTGAACGTCTTGAAAAAGTAAGAGCTCTTAATGATATTGCTAAAAAAATGGATACTAGCCTGGCTAAGCTAGCTATTGCCTGGTGTGCAAGAAACCCAAATGTTAGTACCGTTATTCTTGGTGCTTCTAAACTCAAACATCTTAAAGAAACACTTACAGCATTGGACGTTATTCCATTAATAACCAATGAAATTGAAACTAAAATTGAAGAAGTTTTAGATAATAAACCTGCTAAGCCGATGTTTTAGATTTTGTCTATAGAATAAATAAAAAACCTGCTGTGCATTATATTCATTTAGATTCCAAAACCTCAGAGATTGAATCGTTTTTAAAGGCTAAAAACTGGCTTGATTCCAATGAAACTGTTCAATCGATTGAAAAGCCTGGAGAGGGAAACATGAATGTCGTTTTGAGAATCAAAACTGATCAACGTTCTTTTATACTTAAACAATCCAGACCTTTTGTTCAAAAATATCAACAGATTGAAGCACCACTCAATAGGATTGATGTTGAGTTTAAGTTTTATAAAGCGATCGATAGTAAAGCTA
>CAYXQH010000580.1:0-4341 GCA_964467425.1 uncultured Saprospiraceae bacterium | reverse complement strand
CAAAGAACTCGAAAAATCCTGGAACATTTGCTCCATTACTTCTTCTGAATGAGAAGTTCTGTTCTACATATTTATCAATATTTACATTGGCACATGATTCGTTCACCTCTTTCAAAACTTTGAAATATACTGGTGAACAATTGTCATAACTCGCTGCATTGAACTCTTCTGCTGCTATTGTGGTGATTCCATCTTCAAGGTTACTCAACGAAATTTGAGTAATCTCTTGACAAATCGCGACAGGTGGAGTATTGTCAATCACGTCTATCTGTCTGGTTGCAATGGTCTGGTTTCCGCAATAGTCTGTTGCAACATAAGTCACCACGTGCGAGCCAGCCTCTAAGTATGGCGCTCCCACTTCAAACCCAGTGATATTTCCAGCTGCATCGAAAACAGGCGTGCCTGCTCCAGCAGAAGTTTGTAATTGTAAAGAAGCGATTCCTGTACAATTGTCAGTAACTGTTGGTACATCAATGATTCCACTTGAAGAACAAACTTGATGAGCGCCACCAGTTGTTTGGTTTGCAGTGATTTCGTTAGAAAAGTCAGTTGCGAACTCGATAACTGGCGCTTTTTTATCTAAGACTTTGATAATTTGCAAATCAGTCAAAATCTCTCCAGTACACCAGTTGGTGACCGTCCATGTTCTCAAAATTTTGAAAGTTGTGGACGTACCAGTTCCTACGCAAGCCTCTACAATATCGTCTTTGAAGGCAACTGCGAATTTACAAGTACCCGTTTCAAGCCCCATTACATTTGGCACTCCAGAACCGGTTAGTTCTAAAATATCCGCATCTTCCAAACCTTCGACTGGGCTATTTGCCAAATCATAAATTGGAACTTGAATAAACTCAGCAGTATGTCCATTTGGATTGATGTTACATCTTTCTAAATATTGGCAACCAACATTCAATGAAAGATTAAAACCAGTCAAGTCTGTCTCACTTGTCGCAGTGCCACAAAGTGCATCTGTATCTGTATTCGGATTATCGATGTTGTCATCGTAACGAGGATCTAAAGTTACATCCAAGTCTTCTGAATCTAACCACCATTCAGTACCTGCTTGATAAGGTGCTACTCCCGCAACATCATCTCCACGAATATCTGCATCACAATCCAATCTTGCTAAATCCATTGCTGCTGCATTTTGTAAAATCGCAGGGTGTAGATTCGTAGCCTCGATAATTTCTTGGTTAAAAGCAAATTGCTCACAAGTCCAAGTCACATCATCTGGGAAAGTCACTGGTGCTTGCAACACTCTAATTGTTTGTTGACAAACTTGTGAAACATTTCCATAATAATCAGTCGCTTGATAGCTTTTGATGATGACGGTCTCATTGCATTCGTCGATCTGAGTATCTTCACTTACCAATCTGATAGTTGGATCATGGTCGCAGTTATCAGTTGCGAAAACGCCCCCAATTACTTCCAAATCCGCTGTGCAATCTACTACAGTATCTCTTCCGCAAGTTATTTCAGGAGCCCATTTATCTTCGATGGAAATAGTTCCCCAACATGAATTACAGTTGACTACATGAGTTGATTTTACAGTCAACGTCTGACCTATAAATCTACAATCAACAGTATTGCCGATAGGGTTGCCATTGCCATCCATCACTTCGACTTGATAGTAACCACCAAGTGGTAAGGTTTCTCCATTACAAGGTGCATTTAGTCCCTCGTTGATGTGATCACCAAGTATGATTGCTTCGCCGTTTCCATCTAAACTAATTTGGATATTGTCGTTACAAGCAGGATGACTGCTTGATTCCCAACAATCTGTAACTGGTGTTGCATCATCTAACCCTCCAGTATCGCCAATCACTCCTTGATTGGTGGTTGAAGGATCCAAGCCTGAATCAGTTAGATCATGTTCTTTTGACTGACCTCCGTTGATTAAATCAGGTACTTCAACTCCGCTATCATTAATTGCTCCTCCTTCAAGTATTGCCTGAGCAAGTAAGGCATTTGGTACAGCATTTGGGTCGATTTCAATGGTGAAACGGTAGCATATTTTCTGACCTTTTTCCATCAAACCAGAAACACCATCAAACATTTCTACATCATTTTCTCCATCATAATTTGGATTTAAATTAGGAAGGGTAGTAGCTATTGATTCAATAACTTCTGGTGCTTTTATTAAATTAATAAACCCTTCACCTAATCTATTTGATTCATCGAAATCCAGCGCGACTTGTAGATTATTTAAATCAGTTACTTCGAATGCTTCGATGCACATGTCATACGTTGCATTGAAATGTCCACAGGTTCCGCTTTCTGCAAAGTCTACTCCTTGAATAGCCAATGCACTTCCCAAAACAGGATCCATGATGAATCCAAAATCGAGATTTGAAGTCACTTGATTGTCTGGAAATTCATTTGGATCTGGCATGTTGTCTGCCATTCCATGCTCATTGGTTGGTGCGTTGTCCGCAAATCGTGCGACTTCAAATTCTTCCATCAATCCTCCACTATCCATATGGTCATCAGCAATGTGATCTGGGATAGCTGGAATCATATATTCCGGATATTCATCGTATCCAACTCGGTATGTCCCTTCAATCAAACCGCAGAAATCAAACCTTCCTCTGATTCCATCTTTTTCAGTTGTATTTTGATAATATTTGAAATCATCATCCGTACCAAAAACGCCGTCTAAACCTGGTGTTTCGAGATACATTTCAAAATCATTCATACCCATATCTGTCGATTCGTTTTGGTCACCTTCTTTATCTTGGTCATACCAAACCCAATTACCAGCACAAGCTACTGGAAACCAGTAATCTTCTACTTCGCCATCTAACGCTAAACCATAATAATCCAAATCACCTTCTGTACTCAACCTGAATCTAAGGTGAACATCACCACCGAAGAAAGTCGCATCTTCTGGTACTAAAAATGGAATCAAACAAGTGACATCATGACCCTGTGGCAATTGTGGATTAGTGGTAACTTGAACCGCACCTCTACCTAAATGTAAAGAACCTTTACTTGTCCTTGCTCCACGTGCATGAGCCAATGGATCATAAAGGAATCGAACCGCATCGCTATCGTCTTTTGCAAATTTTTCATTTCCACCAAAATCAATAAATGCGTTGAAATAGGCTGGAGCATCTGGTGCATTGTATCGCACTTCTAACAAAGCAGTGTCTCCCGGAATCATTGGCGTCAACAATCGAATCCCATCTTCATCACCTACAATTGGATCTTTTTGTCCAACCGTTCTTAGTCCTGGATCTAAATTGTCGCCACTTATAGAACGTCCTTCTCCACCAGTGAAGTCGGTGTGCGCATCAGATTCGATATCGACACTTGTTCCCATGTAAAGCTCCGATTTTACGATATGTCTTGCTCCATCTGATTCCAAAAAGGTTTCAAATCCATTTGGAATATCACCAAAATCAAAGGCTAAAAATCCAAAATCAATCGATAGTAAATTATGGTCATCTGGGAATGAATGTCCATTCGGATCTTCGTTCATTCCATTTTCGGAAACAAATAAACCATCGGCTGTGTGTCCAATTGTAAATGGTACAATGAGTGGGTCACTGTCCTGATCCTCAGTTCCAATTCCTTCTTTGGCAGGGAACAATCCTTTTGGGAAAATTTCAACTTGATAGTCGCCTTCTGGTAATCCGCAGAATTCCCAAGTTCCTCGTTGTCCCAAGTCGTTGTCAGCGGTGTAAGTATCATAAATTACATCATCAGCAGTACCCAAAGTTGCATCACCTCCCGGTGCAGTCAATTCGATTTTTAAACCATTATAACCTGCAAAGTCTGGCTCGTTTTGAATACCATCATCGTTGTAGTCCAACCATGCCAGAGAACCGACTTTTGCCATCGGGATGTAGTAATCTTCTACTTCTCCACCAATGCCTTCTCCATCGTAACTCAGAAATCCAGATGGGCTCAAACGAACACGAACATGTGTTTCTCCTCCTTCGAAAGTGGCATCTGCTGGCACAGTAAAACTAAATTTGGTTATTACATTTTCGCCAGCAGCAACAGTTCCATTCGTATTTGAGCCCATTGGATTATTATTCACTTTCGTGAAATAAACGGCCTCATTTTGGTCATTTTCAAAATCTCCATCTCCATTGAAATCAATGAAAAGGTTTATCATTCCATCCGTACCTAAAGGCATCGTAGAAGTAATTTCAACACAAGCTTCTCTACCCGGAATCATTGGCGAAGTCAATCTAAATCCATCTTCATCATCGGAAGTTGAACTTCCTTCGAAATAAGCCGAACCTGCTTCATCATCTCCACCGATATTATCAAAACCAGCTTCATCGGCAGTCACTCCATCAACATCTGAATCAACGCAAGTACCGAGGTACA
>CAYXQH010000579.1:0-4342 GCA_964467425.1 uncultured Saprospiraceae bacterium | reverse complement strand
GTACTCACACTTTTTTTATGAGAAAGCCCTTGATAGCTATTTTAATTTTTTAAAAAATATAAAAACATGAAATCATACGTACTTAATTTGTTGGTATTATTGCTTTTTACTTCCTGTAAAGCACAAAAAATAACCGATCCGAAATTGACCGAAGTTTGGGAGCCAGAACCGACAGTTGTTACCCCAGGCAATTACAATAGTGCGCCTTCTGATGCTATCATTTTATTTGATGGAAAAGATTTGTCTCACTGGCAAAAGCCGCAATTTGTAAGAGAGCAAGCGACTTTAGAAAATGTAAAAAAAGATATTAGTCAACTTGATTCCAGTTACGAAAATCCACCTGCCGATTGGACGGTTGAAGATGGACAAATCATCGTAAAGCCAAGTACTGGTGCCATCGAAACCAAACAATCATTTGGCGATTTTCAATTACATATCGAATTTCTAAATCCAGTAGATGTTGGGAAAGAAGGGCAAGGTTATAGCAATAGCGGTGTCTTTATGATGGGTTTGTATGAACTTCAAATTTTAAATTCATACAAAAACAAAACCTATGCAAATGGTCAAGCGGGTTGTATTTATAAGCAAAATCCGCCCTTAGCAAATGCCTCTCGTAGACCAGGAGAATGGCAGATGTATGACATCGTTTTCACTGCACCGAAATTCAATAAAGATGGAAGTTTGAAAAGCTCCGCATATGTAACGGCTCTTCACAATGGTGTTTTGATTCAAAACCATTTTGAGCTAACAGGTCCAACATTGTTTATTGGAAAACCAAGTTATTTTAAGCACCCAGAGAAAATGCCATTACGATTACAGGATCATGGAGATTTGATTCGCTATCGCAATATTTGGATAAGGGAACTATAAAAATATACTTCAACCTTACCTGATCAAAAAAGCCGAGACAAATTGACTGTCTCGGCTTTTTTGTTTTTGAATGGTTTTGCAAAAATTAATTCACAACTACTCTTTTTATCAAGCGCTCACCATTTTCATTTTGTAAAGAAAGAATATAAACGCCGCTCGCTACATCAGGCAACCCAAATCTGAAATTGTGTTCTCCTGAATTTAAGTCTTGATTTTCTGTTTTTAAAACTTGACCAGTTAGACTAATCAAAGAAGCATTTACAGAAAGTGATTTCTCTGTTGTTAATTGAACTAATAAATCACTTCCGCTTTCAGCTGGCACAGGTGCTACTACAAAAGATTCTATTTCTTCAATTGTTTTGGTAGAAGAAGCACTACCACTCACCTCGAAACTAATAACGTCAGTTGGAGAAGCACAAAAATCAAAATAATTGAAAGGACGAACTCTCCAATAGAAAGTACGCTCAAAAGTCAATTCACTAGTCAATAATTCATTTGTTGTAACAATTCTTTCATCAATTAAGAGTGTCATGCTTGCGAAAGCAGAAACCTCAACGTAATAGTGTGTCGCATTTTTTACTGGTTCCCAACTAATCAAAGTTTGCCCTAATGGAACCGCTTCTCCCTCTTTAGGAAAAATCGCTTCAAAACCATTGCCCATATCAACAGGATCTAATACAGTTGGATTCTTCAATAAATCTCGTCTTCGATCTGTCACATTTGCATGCATTGCATTATTTTGATCATCAGAAAATCGATTAGCACAAGCATCATCAGCATAAGACATGATAAGTGTACCATCTGCTCTAAAAGCTTCTCCGTTTGGATCAATCATTTCTCTACTTTCTGAATCATTATTGCAAGTCCATCTATCACTAACGTAGTCTGGAGAGGTGTCACAAAACCCATCTGCTGCAGATCTACAATTACTTCCATCTAATTTTTCTACCTGATTCCCGTTCACGAAAGTAGGAGCACTTTGAGAACCATCCACCGTCGTTCCTTCCCAACCAACAAATGGATGCGGTAATGAAAGGAAGTGTCCCACTTCATGTGCCCATGTCTTATCGTTAACGCCTGCACAAGTTTTAGCAACTGCTAAACCATCAACTCCTGGGCTGTAGTATCCACAAGCACCTGCTGGATCATCAACAAAATAAGAATTAATAAAACCGTTGCGATTATTTGCTCGCATCATATTACTTCCTCCTCTAAAATCATGTTCAAACCAATCGGAATTATCGATATAGTTAAATTCATCTTCCAAATAAAACTGAAGGTCTGAATCTGCAAAGTCATTATTCAAATTACAAAACGCATCAAAAATTGCTTCGATAGGTAAATGTCCTGTACCATTGTCTCTACCAACTATGTGCATAGCCATTGGTAAATAAGTGATAGTTCCTGACTTTCTTTTAGGATAATCTTCGATATTTTGTTGATAATGAGTTAACCACTCACTTTTACCATGATAACCACAATAGCTTTCAGGTTTGCTCTGTGCTTCAGAAGTAGATAGGAATAGAATAAAAACGAATAAGCTGAGTATTATTTTTTTCATCATAATTTTTTTTTGCACTGTTTGAATTAAGGTTCGATAAAAAAGGGAGGTTATAATTAACCTCCCTTTTTTAAGTAATTTATGGTTATTCGTTAACTACGAATTTTTGCTTCAAGATTCCAGTTTCTGATTTAATAAACATCAAATAAACGCCATTTGAATCTATATCTAAATCAACAGGAATTTGGTTGCTACCAGAAGTAAATCTTTCACTTGATCGATAAATCGTTTTACCTGTAAAATCTAATACAGATAGCTCTCCATCGAAAGATTCCTCAGAATTTACACTAACAAAAACCTGCCCGTTACGTGAAACTGGATTTGGAAAAACAGAGAAGTTTTTCACAAAATCAATTTCTTTCGTTGATGTTGCTTGGTCATTGTTGATTGTAAAACTCATTACGCGAGAAAGATTAGAACAAGTATTGTATACATTAAAAGGACGAATACGGTAGAAGTATTTTGAATCAGTCAAATCTGTTAAATCAATACTTGAACCTTCAACCATCCATGTTTCGCTTGTTGTGAAAAATGGATTAGATGATAATTCGAAAATATAATGCGTTGCACCAAGAGCATCTGCCCAATCCACTAATAATTCACCTGCTGAAACAGGAACCGCTGCATCTTCTGGCGGGTATATTGGGAAGATATTATTTGAGACCGTTATAGAAGTTGGAGTAAAGTTTTTTTCTAACCTATTTCTATCCGAACTAGCAAGGTCTGCTTCTATTACATCTTTTTGATCATCTGTAAATTCATCAACACAATTATCTCCAAAGTAACTCATGATAAGTGCTTCATTTGGATTAATTCGCTCGCCATTTGGATCCATTGCACCACCATTATAAACACAACCATTATTGAAAAGTGCATTATAATCTGGAGGAGTATCACAAAGTAAATCTGCTGCTACTGTACAGTTACTACCATCTGCCAACTCGGTTGGCAACCCATCTGGGCTAATCCTTGGTGCTATTGGCCAGCCTGGTTCTCCAGCTCTAAAAGGAGCTGACTCCCAGCCAATATGAGGATGTTGAACACTAAAGAAGTGTCCCAACTCATGAGGGAAGGTTTGCGAATTATCATTAACCTGATTATTTTGGATAACCATCCAATCTCGTGAAGGATCGTAATAAGCCAAAACGTCTCCAACAGAGCCAGTAAAGTCAATATCTTGAACGATAAAAGTAGTTACTGCATCTGCATCATTATTCGCACGCATAAATGTATTGACAGTTCTTAAATGATCCGTATAAACTGCATCATTATCCAAATAAACGAAAGTACCATCTTTAATATAAAACTGAATATTTTGCTGTAAATAAACCTCGTTGAGGTGACAATGCATATCAAGAACATCTTCATCATCTACACGACCTGTTCCATTCGTTCTTCCAACTATAACATAGGTCATTGGTACATAAGTAACCGTTCCCCTTTTTTTAACAATGCCTGCTTTGATAGCAGCTATATTTTTGATAAGGCGATCCATTCCCGCACCATCTTCGGTACCGCAAAATCCCGTATGTTTATGCTGGGCTATCGCACTAAGAGAAAAGACTAAAGAAAAAATAGCCGATAGGGTAAGTTTTAATACACTTCTCATTGGTAAAGGTTTTTACTGTAATTAATAACTTGTAAGTAAATGTTCATAATTGTGAACCGTACTTAAATAATGAACGGAAAATAAAAAGGTTGTTGGTTTAGCAAAGGTAATTAAATACAATTCATTAGAATGTCAAGTATTTATCATTTTGACATAGATAAAAGGTCGTTTAGGAAACTTAAGCTAAATTCTTGGTGAGACTTCCTTCCTTATAGACACAATAACGATTCCGCTTCCCTATTCTTAGCAAGGCAATCGCATAAAAATAATTGATGTGGTTTTGTTTTTTTTGCACAAAAAAA
>CAYXQH010000578.1:0-4347 GCA_964467425.1 uncultured Saprospiraceae bacterium | reverse complement strand
ATTAGGCAATTAGAGAATCCGAACAACTAATTCTGAATACTGTTTTATTTTTATTTCAAGAATGAAAACATTTTCAAATATTCATAATTTACCAAAAGAAACTAGTAAACTGTTTCACCTCTGGTTTGACACTCTTTTTTTGACTATTCTTAACTTAAATTTTAACTTGAATCCAGCTCCAATCTTTGAATAATAGTTCTTTTTTGCCTATTTTTTTCATAACTTGCCATTGAGAATAGACAAGCAATTATAATTAAAATTTAGACATGGCTAACAAGAAAGTTAAAGCCCATTGGAGAGAGTCGTGGGCTCTTATCGAAACTAAAGCCCCAACGAACACCTGCAACTACTACATTTCCAACTTCGGCAGAGTTAAGCGAATTATCAAAGCGACCGAAGAAGAAGAGCTTTTAAAGCTCGTTCCTTTCAAACAAAATCCAGGTTTTTTCATCCTAAACTTGAAACTTAAAGACGGAGTCCGTCAAGGGTTTTATGTGCATAAATTAGTTGCAACCTATTTTGTTGAAAATGATGACGACTCCAAAACCTTTGTGTTACATAAAGACATGGATCGCGCCAATAATCATTGGAAAAACATCTATTGGGCTGACCGAAAAGGTTTGATCGAATGGCAAACTAAAAAAGGAGTTTTCAAACCTGAAAACAGAAAAAAACCTAAGCATGTTAAGCTAACGGTTTCCAAGGTTAAATTGATTAAGAGAAGATTGAAATCAGGACGAACGAAACGAAAAATAATTGCTAAGCAATTTAATGTTTCTGTAACTCAATTAAAGCGCATTGAGCGCGGGGAAAACTGGGGGCACGTTCAAATCTAATCCATTAATTAGTTTTGGTAAATTTATAAATAAGAAGCATTAACAAAATAGTATACATTATTTTGTTAGTACTTCTTATTCACTTATCTGAAACCTTGATTAATTTCAGCAAGCTTTTCACTACCGGGACATAAGTCTTCTTTCTTCAATTTATTAAGTGGCTGATCAATGGTGTTTAGCATACCATGTAAATCCTTACTCTTTGGATTAATATACAAAAGCCCAGTTAGAATTTGACCTTTTGATTTTGACTCGTGCAATCTGTTGACTGCTGAAAAGCGATCAGTTGGATCCCATTCTGGTGCCAATTTACTTAAATGTATTTTTGAACCATCAAATAATTCTACTTCAGTTGCATCCTCATACTCCACAGTTATTGCTTCTTGATGCGGAACAAAATCCAAAGCAGAAGTCGCCTCAATATGTGCTCGTACATGAGAGTACGACTTTGTTGATCCTTTATTATTATTGAACGTAACACAAGGAGAAATAACATCCAATAAAGCAAACCCCGGGTGAGACATTGCTGCTTTTATCATTGGAACCAATTGAGTTTTATCTCCTGAAAAACTTCGTCCAACAAAAGTTGCTCCTAATTCCAAAGCTAGTCCAGCCAAATCTATTGCCTGGTACGGATTATCAGATCCTGCTTTGCTGATGGAACCAAAATCTGCAGTTGCCGAATCTTGTCCTTTTGTCAAACCATAACAACCATTATTCATTACTATGTACACCATATTCAGATTTCTCCGAATCGCGTGAACAAATTGCCCCATTCCAATTGATGCCGTATCTCCATCACCTGAAACCCCCAAATAAATCAATTCTCGATTGGCCATATTCGCTCCGGTTGTAATAGAAGGCATTCTTCCGTGAACAGAATTAAATCCATGAGAATTACTTAGAAAATAAGTTGGTGTTTTAGACGAACATCCGATACCGGAAAGCTTAGCAAGGCGATGAGGTTCCAAAGAAACTTCATAACAAGCTTGTACGATTGCACCACTTACTGAATCATGTCCACATCCTGCACAAAGCGTGGAGACTACTCCTTCATAATCTGCTTTGATATACCCTACTCTATTCTTTTGTAGCGCCGGATGATGAAATTTTGGTTTTAAATATGACATACTCTATAATCTATTTTTTTAAGTGTAGAACAGTTTTTAATCTGTTTCTAAATTTCTACGGATAATTTTTCCGTTATCTGTGTTTGAATTGCATGCGCAGTAATCGGCATACCATCGTAATTAATCACCGATATCAATCGAGCTGGGTTTATCTCTAGCTCATTGATCAATAAGGTTCTAAATTGTGCATCTCTGTTTTGTTCTACAACAATTACCTGTTCATGAGCTTCCACAAAGTCAACTACCTTTTGATGGAACGGAAATGCCCTCACTCGAATCGAGTCAATTTTAACTCCGCTTTCTGCCAATAGCTCCATGGCTTCAACAGCAGCATAAGTAGTGGTACCAAAAAACAAAAGCCCAATAGAACTTTCACTTTTCTCCTGATAAAACTCTGGTTCAGGAACCAGGGTTTTAGCCGTTTCCCATTTTTGAGCAAGTCGATCAACATTTCGCAAATAAACTTCACCCAGCTCACTATATTTTGCGTATTCATCATGTGAAGTACCTCGTGTAAAGAAAGAACCTTTTGTTGGATGTGTACCTGGAACAGTACGATAAGGAATAGCATCCCCATCAACATCTAAATAACGACCAAATGGTGTTTCCATTGATTCCAAATCTTCAGCACTTAAAACCTTTCCAAGATCATATTTTTTCTCGTCATCCCAGGCAAGCGGAGGAGACAAATGGTTATTCATTCCAAGATCTAAATCTGAGATCAACATAACTAAAGTCTGTAAACGATCAGCCAAATCAAATGCTTTGACTGTAAACTCAAAACATTCAGCCGGTGTACTTGGGAAAAGTAAAACATGTTTGGTATCTCCATGAGAAGCATAGGCAGATGAAATGATATCAGCTTGCTGTGTTCTTGTTGGCATCCCTGTTGATGGTCCACCTCTTTGAACATTAATTAAAACGACTGGTATCTCCGCAAAATAAGACAGACCAATAAATTCATTCATTAAAGACACGCCAGGTCCACTGGTAGACGTAAAAGCTCTAGCACCATTCCAGGTAGCGCCAATCACCATTCCAATCGCCGCCAGTTCATCTTCAGCCTGAATAAAAGCATATTTTTTCTTTCCAGTCTCTGGATCTATTCTTAATTTTTTACAATAGGTTTCATAAGCTTTTGCAATAGATGTGGAAGGAGTAATTGGATACCATGCCATCACCGTCGCTCCAGCATAAACAGCACCTAAACCACAAGCTGTATTTCCATCAATCAAAATAGCATCGCCTACCATATCCGCCTTTTCAACTCTAATATTTAAAGGATATTCGTAGTTTTCTTTAATATAGTTAATCCCTAGTTCCAAAGCTTTGTAGTTTGGTGGGACTAGTTTAGGTTTTGCTGAAAACTGTTCTGCTATTACAGCTTTTATCACCTCAATATCCATATCAATCAAGGTTGATAAAGCACCTACATAAATTATATTTTTAAAAAGTTGTTGTAACCTTGGTGTTGGATAATGATCCATTGCCAATTGAATCATCGGAATTCCAATAAAGTTGATATCCTCCCGATGAAATTCTTTATGCAATTTTTTACTGCTATCATAAATAAAATAGCCTCCGGATCGTACACTTGCAATATCACGTTTTAGACTTTGCGGATTGACACCAACCAGGATATCGATACCTGCACGACGCCCCAGATATCCTTTTCCACTGATACGGACTTCATACCAAGTAGGGAGCCCTTGAATATTAGAAGGAAATATATTTTTGGGAGTAACGGGAATCCCCATTCTAAAAATCGATTTGGCAAACATATCATTGGCCGACGCTGAACCTGTACCATTTACATTAGCAAAGCGAATGACCATGTCATTGACAACAATATTCTTCTCCATTTTAATGACAAGCTTTAGTCACGTTGTACAAATATTTTTTCATATCCCAGGCTGCTGTAGGACATCGCTCTGCGCAAAGTCCACAATGCAAACAAACATCTTCATCCTTTATCATGACCCGGGTAGTTGGCAGGGCTTCTGAAACATAAAGATCCTGCGTTAAATTAAGAGCAGGTGCAGTTAGTCTGGTACGTAAATCTTCTTCCTCTCCATTTTTAGTAAAGGTGATACAATCCGTTGGACAAACATCAACACAGGCATCACACTCAATACACAAATCAAAATCAAACACGGTTTGAACATCACAATTCAAACAGCGTTGTGCTTCTTTAAAACCATCGGGTAAATTAAACCCTAGCTCGACTTCAATTTTTCGATCTTTTAAACTAATTCCTTTATCTTCATGTGGCACTTGGTATCGCTGATCCGCAGCAATAAAATTATCATAGGTCCATTCATGAATACCCATTTTCTGACTGACTAAATTGGTCATTGGTGCAAGGCGTTCTTTCACATCTT
>CAYXQH010000577.1:0-4371 GCA_964467425.1 uncultured Saprospiraceae bacterium | reverse complement strand
TTAAGGTAGTTTCAGGAGGAGATATTTTAAAAGCGACCGTAGTTCGAGGGAAATTTCAGATTGAAAAATTGAGTAAAACAATAGCAGAGGAGTTTTTTGTAGGTGAAAAAGAAGTAGTTCATCAAGAATTAGCTCAAGGTAGTTTGCTAACTGTACCAAGCAAATCTGAAGTATTGACCACTGCCTTAAACACACAAACTTTAAATACTGGAAATGTCCTAACTTTAAATACAATTACTGGAACTCAAATTGTTCGAAAAAATGGAAAAACCGGAGCAAGAGGAACGATGAAAGCCATAGGTCTCTCCAACCTTAAATCAATTTGTGCTGCTGAACCAACTCCTGAAGTGAGTAGTCGAGTTTGGGACGATACTAATCAAGACGGTATTCAAGACCCTTGCGAACCAGGAATTCCTAATCTGACGATTCGATTATTTGATGAAAGTTGTAATCTTCTTGAAACCGTAAAAACCGATGAAAAAGGAAATTACAAACTCACCCAAATGACTGCAAAAGCCAAACACCACCTTACAATTGGCGAGGAAGGCGAATGGAAAAAACCAGAAGCAAAAATCCGAGTTGGAGCAAAAAATTTGAAATTAGCTCAGAAAAGTGCTGGAGCGAATCATAAACTTGATAGTGATATTGAGATAGCGTCTCCATGCGCCAATTTGACCAATGTGCCGGTCATTACGATTGAGGCAACTGAGGCTGTGGGACCTATCCATGATTTGGCTATCGGTTTGACGGAAGTCTGTAACGTCTCAGTTTCTTTTAAAGAGGCGGGATGTACTGAAACAGATCCAGGCATTTTTGAAGGTACGCTTGACGTAACGATTAAATACATTGCAGCACCAGTTCCAGCAGAAGATATCATCTTCGGATTTAATGGAACGACTCAAAATATCACCCCCAATGAATCAGGAGAAACTACCCTTCAAGTGACTCTCCCTGCTGACGGAACTTCAGGTCATCAAATGTATGCTCACTTTGCAACTGAAACCGATTGCGCAGATACAATTTATGCGAAAGCACCAGTACCATGTGTATCAAGTTTGGGCAGCAATGCTGGTGAAATTTGCTCAAGCGTCTCTGAAAACCAAATTGGAGGAACCGTTTGGGAAGATTTCGATTTTGATGGAATGATGGATGAAGTTTCAAAGATTGGAGTTGCTGGAGTCAAAGTTATTGCAACGGATGATGATGGAAACTCCACTACAACTCATTCCGATATGGAGGGTAATTATCTTCTAAATAATTTAACTGCCGGAGGCGATTATAGAATTGAATTTCAATTACCAGAAATCCTCGAATGTTGGGCTCAACCAACAGAAAAAGGAGAAACTTCAAAAACAACCGTTCAATTTGTAAAGGCGGGAAATTGTGCCAATTTAGGAATTGCAAGCCCTTCCGATTTCACTGAAGAAAATCCAAAAATAGGCGTTGCCTGCTACATAAGTGGTGATGGTTCTACTGCTGAAGACGCACTCGTTACTTTTAATAATGATGGTGAAAACAAAACCATTTCTGGCACCTCTGATGTTTTAGGTTCAATATGGGGAATGGCTTTCAAAAGGCAGACTAAGCAAATTTTTGCCTCTGCTTTTTTGAAGCGACATGTCGGACTTGGACCTGGAGGTATTGACGCAATTTATGTATTGGGTTATGATAAAACCTCCTCTGAGGTTTCAAATTTGAACGCAACTATCAAACTTTCCAATTTGGGAATAGATGTGGGAGCGAATCCTCGTATCACACCACTCCCAAGCGATCCTGCTTCCCCTTCTCACGATCCTGAAGTTTTTGAATGGATTGCAAAACGTGGAATTGGCGATATGGAAATTTCAGAAGATGGGAATACGCTCTATTTGATAAACTTGAATAAAAGGGAATTGGTATTGCTCGACATTTCGGACGCAACTGCTGCTTCCTTGATCACCACCTACCCAATTCCTGATCCGGGTTGTAGTGATGGAGAATATCGTCCATTTGCTATCGAATTGCACAAAGGAAGGGTTTATGTTGGAACTACCTGTTCAGCAGAAACGAGCCAAGACTCGACAGATTTGCAATTATTCGTACATGAATTGGTAGGTTCATCCTTTGTTGAATTTTACAACTTACCGCTCAATTATGATAGAACGTATGATTTTATAAACTCTACAAAAGATGCTTATAGAGGAGATAATGATTTCAAACCTTGGAGAAACGAATATATCAAAGAGCTACAAGCCGAACCTTTATTTTCCGATTTTGAATTTGATGTTGATGGTTCTCTAATTTTGAGTATCCTCAATAGAGAGGCACATCAAAAGCAACCTAATAATTATCATACGGATATTAATAATACCAGAACTCAAGGTTACAACACGGTTAGTAACGGCGATTTATTACGAATTTGTAAAATCGATGGCGTGCTTGTTCGGGAAGGCAACCTGGGGTGTGAATTTAATTTTGATGAACCAACGATGACTTCACCAATTGGAGACGGTGTGCCTGATGAATATTATTATGACAATTTTAATAACGCTGCCGGTGATCCTACAAAGTATATCGGACACTTGGAAACCAATATGGGATCTGTCGCACTATCTCCAAGTACAGGTGAGATTGTGACCACTCAATTTGACCCCGTGGGTTGGGTATCTGGCGGAATCAGATGGGCAAATAATCAAACAGGTGATGTTACCAGAGGATTGACCCTTTATACTCAGGATGTCCCGGGTTCAGCGCGCAAAGGGATTGGTTTGGGTGATGTAGAATTTTTGAGTGATCCAGCCCCAATCGAAGCAGGTAACTACGTTTGGTACGATAAAAATAACAACGGAATTCAAGACCCTTCCGAAAAAGGAATCGCTAATGTAACCTTGAGGCTTTTTGATAAAAATTGTACTGAGGTAACAAGCACTACCACTGATTCAAATGGAAATTATACATTCAAAAATTTGGAACCAAATAGCGATTATTACATCGTGCTCGGTGCTGATGGTGAATGGGATCAAACAAAAGAGAATATCACTATCGGCTCTGGAGATTATCTCCTAACCGACGATAGTCTCGGCACCAATTCTTTGATTGATAGCGATATTCAGCTCAATACAATTTGCGCAGCAATTACCAATGTGCCAGTGATTTCATTCTCCACAAAAGGATACGGAACGATGGTACATGCTTTAGATATTGGCTTGGAATTATGCCCTGATTTGCAATCAATTGAAGCGCAACAATCAGGAACGACGAAGACCAGTATCTGCATGGGTGAGTCAATCGACCTAAAACTAACTCACTCAGAATCACCGGGAGCACTCGCGATTTATAGCGGAACTGCTGGGCTGACGGCTGCACAACTCTATGATTATTCAAATCATGGAACCTTAGGCATAAATGCGATTAATACTTCAATTACCCCCGATGATGAAGCAACGATGACGGTTCACTCTGCGGTGACTCCAACCACAAGCACCGTAACTTATTACTTGATTTTGGCAGAAGGCAATCTCAATTATCACACTGCCGGATGTTTGCCAATGACCTCAACGACCCTCACCGTAAATCCAGTAACTGCAACCGCGACTTTGGACGCTGGAACGCATGATTTATGTAGCGAAAACAGCCCTTTTGTAACAGGTGATGAAAATGTAATTGACCTCGACGGATATGTATTGAGTGGTTATCAGGACGGGACTTGGTCAACAACCAATACCACTGCCGCGGCAAATCTAAATGGCTCAACCTTCACGGCAATAACTGCATTGGAAGGACAAACCATTGATTTTGTTTACACTGTGCCTGGTATCATGCCCGGAAGCGGCACCCTTTGCGATGATAATACTTACTCGCTTCAAATTTCCGTTAAAGAATGTTATGCGAAACTTGGAAATAAAGTTTGGGAAGACAAAAACGGAAACGGTGTTCAAGATGATGGAGGCATAGGTATCCCAAATGTTACTGTTGAATTGTATGAATGTGCAGGCGGTATAAAAGGAACGAAATTAGACACCAAAACCACCAACTCAAATGGATTATACCTTTTCGACCTTTTGCCTTCCGGCGAATATTGCGTCCAATTCGATTTGTCCACATCTACTCATTTGGCGAAAGCCGATCTAAAATTCACTGCCCAAAATTCAACCGTAGACTCAGGAAATGACACCAATGATAGCGACGCTTCCACAATTGACGGTTGCTCAAGCAACTACACTTTGGAGGCTGGAGATGAAGAATTTACAGTTGACGCAGGTGTTTACATTCCATCAAAATTAGGAGATTACGTTTGGGAAGATCTCAATTACAACGGCGTTCAAGACAGCAACGAACCGGGTATTGAAAACGTAACTGTCACCCTTTCGGGAAATGATGGATTAGGAAACA
>CAYXQH010000576.1:0-4376 GCA_964467425.1 uncultured Saprospiraceae bacterium | reverse complement strand
AGCAACAGCATCGACTCTGAATATTTTAAATATTCCAAAACCCAGGTTTTCAATTCCGTAAGATAGCTCCAAATAATTACCAAACTCCGGGGTGTACAGATAAGAGGCAGCGAAGACCGTTTTCAAACCTGCTTTTCTAAGTAAAGGTATTTTGTCGAAAATATAGCCGTTAAAATGATGCTGGAAATGTCCCTGCGCAAACCAATCATTGGTACTCCTTTCATAATAAGGGAGGAGCAAGAAAGAATTGAGCAATTTATTCGGATTAAACATAAAGGTCTGATTGCCATTAAAATGTTGATAATCCATATACCTCATTTTTTTAGCATTTAGGAAATATCCTCCTTCCAATCTGTATTCTGAATTTCCGACAAGTCCAAGCTCGAAGTTATCATTGATCGTTGCTTTTATTAAATCAAAATCAACATCTTTAAACCCTTTTTTATACCGTATCCATAGGTCTGGAAATCTTGATCCCATGATAAATTTCTTATCCGGGTAGCTTATATATTTCTGATCGAACCGAATTCTGAATCCAGCATTGAAAGTGATCGCTTCATCTGCAACAATCTGTTCATCCTGAGCGATCTGTTGTTCTGGAACATTTGGCAAATACATTCTGTCTTTTCTAAAAAAACTTTTCTCTGTTGTATTAACCAAATGATTAGAACGTCTCGCGTATTCTAAGTTTCCTACAAAAAATACCCCATTCAATAATTCTCTTCGAACACCGAATTTCAAAAAGTCTTTTTCATAAATTTTCATATAATTTTTCTTGCCGTAGAGACTATAAAGTGAGTTTAAAACAGTACCTATCGGTTCTTGATCATTAAACTGTACCACTTTGTTTAATCCGCCACTCACAGATATTCGGCTATAAGTAACATCACTAAAATTATAAACAAGTCCGAGCCCCGCTCTCCATTTTTTATCCGACCAACCATACTGAACGGAAGGATTTATTCGAATCCATTTTGTGCTATGCTCATCAAAGTATTTTCTAAAAACAACATTTATATTTCCATACCAGCCCTGAACCGGATTAAACTCAATAGTTTCTAAAGGTGAGCCAATAGAGAAATACATTTTTTCATGGGTCTTATTATATTGATACCCAAAAAGCAAGTCCTCGAATTTAAACTTGTTGTTTTTCCGATCCATCGAATCCTGAAATTCTTTAGATTCCCAAATCAGTTGCAGACTATCCTTTTTGACATAATCATCTGACTCTTCTATCGTAAGTGGGATTGGTCGGATACTATCCCAATACTCTAAGGTTTTTTTATTTGCACCTTCTTCAACTTTAAAAATTTCATTATTAAAAAAGTCTTCATCAAATTGCGGATCAATATTATAATTAGAAAACACCCCGGTAAAGTTTCCATCTATTTTAAATCCAAAAATCCCAAATTTAAAATCCAGCGATTGAGAAAGCATCATCCAGGAGTCCGGCTCTTCAACAGGTACATGCACTTGCGTAATAATCAAAGTATCCAGGATCGGTTGTTTTATAGCATCACCAGTCACCAGAAGTTCAGTACTTTGTACATTCCAAAGATCTTCTACGATATATATATAACCTCGAAAAACCGGATCATCACTACGTTTTGGAAGGAGTTCAATCTTATTTATCAATCGTCCTCCTTCATCAAATATAGTCCCGATTAATTTATAATTATAATAGGAAAGAGCATTATCAGCAATGGGAGAAAGAAGGTTACGTTCGATATCGATGTGATTATCATAGACATTAAAATCCATCGAAGAAGCCTGATTAAAACTAAAACCATTATCGTTTCCACTAATCTTCGAAGAGATCATTTGCTCTTTGACATCGTTAGGTTTTTGAACAAAAAGCTTTGCTTCAGATTCTGAAAGATAAATGATCCCTTGACGATTCGTATCCAAAGTACCTCCCATATCGCCTACTTCAACTCCCAAAACTTTCTCTGGTGCATCCACTAGTTTGTTAATTCCTTTGATATAAACATCACAACTATAAGCATTGATTTTATCTCGATAATATTTCCGTTTTTTAATAGCCTGTCTTATAATCGCATAGGCCGGGTCTTCCGCATTCGCTTTAACGACAATTTCATTGAGCGTTACAGATTCTTCTTCCAGAGAAACATTCACCTCGACGGGCTCCGCTCCGATTCTAATCGTTTCTACCTTCTGTTTATAACCGACGTATTGATAGACTATTTTATACTCTCCGGGCGTTAATTCTAAGAAGTAATTACCTTCAAAATTTGTGGTGGTCCCTTGTGTGGTCCCTTGTACATAAACACTGGAAAAAGAAAGAGGCTCGCCTTGATTATTGGTAACTAAACCGCGTAGCTGGGCATGAATAGTTGAATAGAGTAAAAAACTGAACAAAAAGATCAGGGTAATTCGCATAGCTTTTTTTTTAAATGGTATTCTTCAATAAATCTAATGGAAAATAAATGAATTAGATCAAAATATTTACTCGATTGCCTTTTTTAAGAATTATTTAATAGTTCAAACCAAGTAAAGGAGGATATTAAACGATATTTAGTTGTAAATTGCATAAGAGGACCACGAAACACAATAACAGACTTAAATCTTAAATTCAAAAATATTTTGATTATGAAAAAGAGTATATTTTTTACAATTTTAGCAGTTTTCATTTTTGGAACTTCTTCTTTCGCTCAGCAAACTGAAAAAAAGAAGGTGGTCGTTGCTGCTGCTAAAGCAGAATTAAAAAAAGAAACATTCAGAGTTTATGGAAATTGCTCCATGTGTGAACGAGCTATTGAATATTCTACAAAAGCACAGGAAGGAATAAAAGATGCGGATTGGGATAAAAAAACAGATCAGTTTACTGTCACTTTTGATCCTACGAAAATCACACTCGAAAAAATCAAGCAACAATTAGCCAACATTGGTTATGATACGGAGACACACCGCGCAAAGGATGAAGTATATAATGCTTTACCCGGATGTTGTCAATACGATAGACCAGAACCTTTGAAAGTAGACTAAGAAATAAGGCTCAAGATTATCCACATTCTTAATTCCTTAGTATTTACAATATGAAAAATCTAAGTTTACTATTTTGTATACTATCTATTTTCGCAGTATCCATAAGCTTTACAGCTTGTAGTGGAGGAAGTGGAAGTGATAGTAAAGAGACCGGTAAAGAATATACTTCCGCTTATATCTGCCCAATGCATTGTGAAGGCAGTGGAAGTGACAAAGAAGGGAAATGTCCGACGTGTAAAATGGCTTATGTAGCTAATGAAGATTATAAAGCTGATAACGACCATGGACATAAGCATGAACATAATAATGATGCTGGACATGGTAGCCACGAAGGACATGACCACAGTGGTCATGATCATGATGGGCACGAACATTAATACCCCTTCTCTACCCCTTCTCTTAAAAGGAGTGGTCGAAAGAATGAGGTTCAAAAAACTAAAATCCTCTGCGACTCCCCCGTCTGATCAAACTCAGTTCGGGCAGGTCTTTTTCTCTGCGGTTTTATTAAATATTTCACCGCGGAGACCAGCCCGAATGCCTTCAGGTTGACGACTCTCCTACGAGTCTGATCGACTATAGGAGTCATCAGACCGATAGTCGTGTCAGACTCATCCGAGCGGGCGGGAAAGGAGAAAACGCAGAGCTTGCACTTTGCAAATAGTCTTTTTAAAATGCTTTTTGAATACCTAAGCCAAGCGATACATTTCCAATTGGTAAAAAAGAATCTTCCCAAAGCATATCACCATTCTTTTTAAATTTCTCATTTCCTAAACGATATTCTAATACTGATGCTCTAGCCTGAACAACCAGATTTAGTTTAGGCATAACTTCATAGGTCATTCCTCCTCCTACAATTACTGCTGTATTAAAAAGGCCCACTTCATCATTAGAATATTCAAAATGATTATCAATTTCCTGGTTTGTTAAATGTTCCATATCCCATTCATTACTGGTTTTGTAAACCTCCGCTTCGCTAAATCCAAAGCTAACCAATCCACCCATATCAGCAAAAACAGAAAACTTCTCCCCTACAGGTTGGTAATATCGCATGGAAATCGGCAACGACATTGTTTTAATTTTATGCTTTGCCAGATAAGGCGTACTAAGAAACACAGAAGTTGAATCTACAATAAACAAGGTTCCATAAGAGATCGGCAATAACAACCTTGGATTAATCACTCTTTCCGAATAAATCAATCCTGTTAGAATGGATACCTTTTGATTTAATCTGAATTCCAATTGTAAATCAAGCGACTTCCCTAATGGCATTTTAAAATCTAAATTTTCGTCAATGGCTCCCTCGTTATAGCTGTATTTCGAAAATGAATAGTCCACATTACCCAGCAGGTTTATGCTAACATTAGACTGCC
>CAYXQH010000575.1:0-4379 GCA_964467425.1 uncultured Saprospiraceae bacterium | reverse complement strand
TTCCTCCTTTTTTATTACAGGATAAATTTCGATTAGGTACTTATTTTGGAAATGGGAAACAGTTTTATTCCTGGATCCATATCGATGATTTATGTGGAATGTTTAAGCATGCTATAGAAAATGAAAAAATGGAAGGCATTTTTAATGGCGTCGGACCTTCCCCGGTTTCCATGTATGATTTGACCAAAGCGGTATCAAAAGCACAGCATAAAAAAGCCATCATGGTTCCAGCTCCTGCTTTTGCAATACGATTAGGAATGGGCGAAATGGCGGATGCCGTATTATCCAGTACACACGTTTCTTCTAAAAAAATAGAAAGCTTCGGATTTCAATTTAAACACCCTGACTTAATTCCTGCATTACAAAACATCATCCAGGAAAAAGTATAATGCAACTGAAGTCAAACTAGGAGTTTAACTTGAGATAATTGAATCAACTTTTTTCATTCTTGCCGTAATGTAAAAACGGTATCCGACTTTAGGTTTTCAGTTTTATAAAAACCGATCTACTAAAGCCGAATACCGTTTTTAATATCTTTTATAAAAATCCAATAAACAAGATTCAGTGAACTTAGAGTAAATCTTTTTTATTGCATACGTCGAACCTATCGTTCGAAAACTTCAATCTTTTTATTTTTAACCACAAGGTCTGTAAATTTTCCTTTAAAGCGAGTTGCTTTTACGATATGATTATCTATCCAATGATAATTACCTCCTCGAGGTTTATTCATTAAAAGACCATGATATTTAAAATTGTGTTTTTTAAGCCATTCCTCTGTTATCTCCCGATGCTCCTCTGTTCGTGATGTAAAGAATGTAATAATATGACCTTCATCATACCATTTATTTAAAATTTTCAAAGCATCTGGATATGGCAGACAGGTAGACATTCTTTCTGGTTCTTCATTCGGAATATCATCACAAATTGTCCCATCAATATCAATAAGAAAATTTTTAATATTCTTCGGTAAAACTGGGCTTATCGCTTCTCCCTTCTCATTAAACGTATCATTCAACTCATGATTATTATTTTCCATTCTTTCGTGTTATTCTGTTATAAAAAAGAAATACAAAACTATAACAATTTAGACTGTGAAGCCACTTTAAGCACGATTAAATAGCATTTATGGCTCAAAATTAACTAAATCGTAACGAATTAGTGTAAAATGTACAATATTTCAATGTTGAGAAGAGTGGTTAGCATGTAAATTGGTTCCCAAGAGAACTCTTGTTGACATCTTGGCGGCAAAATTATTTACTCAAAAATGATAAACTGGGCAGGATCAACTGCTTTCCCTTTATGCCACATTTCGAAATGAAGGTGGGGTCCATCTGAAAGTTCTCCAGTATTACCGATAATAGCAACAGCCTCTCCGGCTTTTACATAACTCCCGACCTTTTTGAGTAATGCTGAGTTATGTTTATAAAAAGAAATCAGATTATTTGAATGTTGGATACCTATAGTATTTCCTGTTTCGAGTGTCCAGTCCGAAACAAAGACAAATCCATCTAAAATTGATTTAACAGGTGTATTTTTTGGAGCGATGACATCAATGCCATAATGTTTGTCTCTACGATCAAAGCCATCACTAACAACCCCCGTAATCGGAGGCACAAAAAACATTTGCTCTAATGGGATCTCTCTGGATATATAACTAGCTGATTTAGATAATTGCTCCTGTTCCTGAAGGATTTCATTCATCTCGACTTCTTGTCGAAGCTCTTTATCCTCATCAATAGGGTCTACTTCTGTAATACTTCCAATGGCAGAGTCTTGGGTGGCCGATTCGATATCATCAGCCGTTTCAATTTCTTCTCCGACCAAAATCCTCCGAATATTATTATTATACATTTGTTGAGCATCCACCTGATTTCTCAGAGAATCCAATGCATCGTTTAATGCCATAAGTTCAGATTGCCTGCCTGCATCACCATAACCTGGAATATAGGTTTTGAGAGGGGTAAAAATAATAAGCGACCCAACAATCAAGGCCACCAAAACGAGTATAAGGCATATGGAAACATACACATTCATCAAGGAAAGCTTGTAAGATCCAACCTCCTCAAATGTCTCATGATTCATAATCACCAAGCGGTAATTATGCTTTAATTTTTCTATAAAACTCTGTCCTTCCTTATTTTCGCCTGTCATTATGTTAATTTTGCGAAAATTAAAATAAATTTGTAGCCTAATATGTTAAAAACAGAGGTTAAGAACCGTAATAATCCAACCTCCATTGTTTGAAACAATATTAAGCCGAAATTAGTATAACTCTTTGTAAATCAAAGCCTTTTTCCGGCAATTTTTCAACGAAATTAAACATTTTTCAGTTTTGAAACGACTCAATAAAATTCTGCTCCTTTGTTTAGCGATTGTGCTTGTGAGTGCTTGTACCACCCAAAAGCGAAAAGGAGACGTAGGAAAGCTTGCCAAATTTTATCATAACACCACTGCTGAATTTAATGGCTACTTCAATGCTAACGAGCTTTTTAATGAAAGTCTTGTCCAGCTAGATGATGAACATCAGGATAATTACAATAAGATTTTACCGGTATTTGAATATGTTGCAACAGACAATCCGAAAGCAGTCGCAAGTAACCTTGACGATGCTATTGAAAAGGTTTCCACTGTAGTTACTCTTCATCGGGTAAGTGACTGGACAGATGATTGTTATCTATTGCTTGGAAAATCTCAATATGTAAAACAGGATTATGAATCTGCGGAGGAAACATTAGAATATCTTCGAGCGGAGTATAGTCCAGAAGCAATGGCTAAAAAGCAACGGAAGAGTAAAAAAAGTAAGAAGCTAAAGAAGAAGAAAAAGAAAAAGAAATCGAGTAAAAAGAAGAAAAAAGCCTCTTCCAAAAAGAAAAGCTCTTCCAGCAAATCAAATGCTAAAAAAAGAAAGAAGGCCAATAAAGCACTTAAAAAGAAAAAGAAATCAGGTAAAAAGAAAAAACCATCTTCTAAAAAGAAGAAGACTAAGACAGAGACAAAACCTAAGGAAGAAATAAAAATTGAAGCACCTAAAAAGAAAAAAACTCCTAAAAAAGAGGAGAAAAAAGCAAAAGAAGAAGATCCAGCTGATGACAAAGGAGCTAAAAGTGGTATTTTCAAACGACCTCCTGCCTTTCAGGAAGGACAATTATGGTTAGCCCGTACTTACATAGAACGTGAAGCCTATGATGAAGCCCAAGGTATTTTGAACCAGCTTCAATCAGACCCTAATACCTTAGATGATGTAAAACGTCAACTGGCTCCTGTTCAGGCGCATTATTACCTGGTACAAAAACAATATGAAAGCGCCATTGCTCCTTTAGAAAGAGCAATCAGTAGAAGTAAGAAAAAACAAGAGAAGGCGCGTTATGCTTATATCATTGCTCAGATTCATCAGGCTGCAGGTCGTGGCGATGAATCCTATGCTTTTTATGAAAAAGCAGGAAAGTATAGCAACTCCTATGAAATGCGGTTTAGTTCCAAGCTTAACATGGTCAAAAATGACTATTTAAGTGGAAGAGTTTCTTCAGATCAAATCACGAAGAATCTGGAAAAAATGGCAAAGGATATTAAAAATGAAGAATACCGAGATCAGATTTATTATGCACTGGCAGATGTCGCTTTAAAAAATGATGAAAAGCCGGAAGCCATTACATATTTGAAAAAATCACTTCAATACAGCACTGCTAATAAAGCTCAAAAAGCCGAAGCTTATATTTTGTTAGCTGACCTTTTTTATGAAGGACAAAATTTCGTAAATGCTAAACTATATTTTGACAGCACACTTCAAGTCCTTGCTAAAACAGACGAACGTTATGATCGAATCCATAGCTTCAGTGAAAATCTAACAGAAATTGCTCAAAACATCCTGATCATTGAAGAACAAGATTCTCTTTTACGAATAAGCAAATTTAGTGATAAAGATAAAGAGGCACTTGCTTATCAGATTCAAAAGCAACAAGAAGAAGATCGAATTAATAAGTTAAAGGCAAAAATTGGCGCGAAGAGTGAAAGTAAGTTTGGTGGCCGTAGAGCTACGGGTCGAAGCAATCCTAATAAAATTAAACCGAGTAGTTTCTTCGCATATAATGAACGAAATGTAAAGAAAGGAAAAAAGGATTTTGAAAAACGGTGGGGAGGACGAGGCCTAGAAGATAACTGGAGACGTTCTAATCGAAGAGGCGCAGGCGATACCACAGACGACGATATTGCAGTTGAGGAAGTCCCAACTGGTGTGCTGACTGATGAGCAAATCAGCAAACTTTTAAAAGATATACCTGGTAGCCCCGCTGAAATAAAAGCAGCTGAAGATAAGATTATTGATGCTATGTTTAACCTTGGTAGTTTATACCGAGATCGTTTGGAGCTTAACGTAAAATCCA
>CAYXQH010000574.1:0-4381 GCA_964467425.1 uncultured Saprospiraceae bacterium | reverse complement strand
GAAAACCGACCTTATTGTATTCCAGTCTTTTAAATATAACAACTAATTTAATCTGTTAAAATACAAGAAGCTAATACCGTTTCGGCATACAAATTGCCTAATAGGTTATTGTCTGTATGTATTTACAGACTTTCCTCTCAACCCCATTTATCCCTCAATTTATTTTTTACTACTTCGGTAGAATCATTGCAAACCCTCTGTATTTTATTACACCCCCGTAATTGAAACATTTTTTCCTTAATTAATCTTTAAGATGAGAAAGCTATACAGTGTTTTAATGGCATTGCCATTAATCAGCCTGTCAATTAATGTATGCTTAGCTCAAAACACACAATTCACTGTTGAGCGCAGTATTCAAAAGACACCTGAGAAATTTAAAGAATTTCAAAATTCCCGTCACGGGGAAGATTTTTATTTACTAGTTGATTTTGAAAAATTACCTGGTAAAGAAGAAATCGCCAAATTAGAGAAATATCAAATCGATCTTCTCGAATACCAATCTGGAAAGACGTACATGGCAGCAATTCCTGCTGATCTTGATCCATCAATCCTTCAATCACTTAACATCCATACTGTTGCGAATGCAAGTACTGAAAGTAAAATGGATGCACGTTTATTTTCAAAAGATTATCCAGATTGGACAATTGTAGAAAATGGAAAGGTAGATGTCGCAATTGTTTTTCATGAAAAAACAAATCAGACAACCATTCAAAATTTCTTACAACAATATAATCCAACAATCCTGGAGGATAAGCATCGTGGAAATACCACTGTTGTAGTAAGAGTTCCTCAAGATAAAATTGAATCGATAGCAAATTCACCTATTGTGGCTTTCATAGACCTAAAGCAAGAGCCGATTCAAATTTTAAATCACGAATGTAGAATCAATCAAAAAGCGAATGTCCTAAACAGTGTTTTAGGAGGAGGCTTTGGATTGAATGGACAAGGTGTAGCAGTTGGAGTTGGTGATGGAGGAGAATTAGGCGACCATATCGATTTTGGAGATCGAGTCATTAATAAGGCAAGTGGAACCTACAATTCATTTGGTGATCATGGTGATCATGTTTCCGGAATTATTGGCGGTGCTGGTAATCTAAATCCAAGACATAAAGGGATGGCTCCTGAGGCGACTATTATAACGCAGAAGACTAGCCAGATCACTTATAATACAGAAGATTATTTCAATAACCTTGGCATGGTACTAACCAATAACTCCTATGGTACTAGCTTTAATTGTAACACAAATGGTTCTTACAATTATTCTGCTCAAACTCTTGATTGGCAATTACGAGAGTTTCCGAAAGTATTGCACGTTTTTGCCGCCGGTAACAGTGGTGGAGGGACTTGCGAACCGTATCCTCAAGGTTATCACTCTGTTCTCCGATATTATCAAAGCGCTAAAAACGTACTTACCGTCGGGATGGCAGAAGAGAATCGGGTAATTGCGGGTAGCTCTAGTAGAGGTCCTGTTAAAGACGGTCGACTCAAGCCAGAGATTATCGGAATTGGTAGAAATGTTATTTCTACAAGTCGAGATTTTAATTATTCAACAAAAGGAGGTACGAGCATGGCTGCGCCAGCAGTTACAGGTACCCTGGCTTTATTAGTAGAAAAATATAGACTTGAAAATAATGGTGAAAATCCAGACGGAGCTTTACTAAAAGCAGTTGCGTGTAATACCGCAGATGACCTTGGTAATCCAGGTCCTGATTTTATCTATGGTTTCGGATTGATCAACGGAATGAGAGCAGCTGAAGTTATTCAAAATAATCAGTTTCGATCTGATGAGATTGCTGATGGAGAGATGAATGTAGAAGCGATCAATGTACCTTCAGGAACAAAGCAATTAAAAGTTATGCTTTACTGGCCTGATAAAGAAGCTGCTGTTTATCCAGACAAGGCTTTAGTAAATGATTTGAACATTTCAATCATTACACCACAAGGAGAAACTATTCTTCCATGGGTTTTAGATCCTTCAGCTGAAGGTGTTGCTAATAACGCTGAAAGAGGAATTGATGATTTAAATAATATCGAGCAAATTACCATTGATGTTCCTGCATCAGGTTTATACACTGTAGTTGTAAGTGGCACATCTGTTCCTTTTGGACCACAGCCATTTTATATGACTTATGATTTAATTCAGGAAGAAGTGGTACTAACACACCCATTCGGTGGGGAAAGTTTTGTACCTGGTGAGAAAGAATTGATTAGCTGGGATGCTGATAATACAAATACCAATACGTTTGAATTAGAATATTCAATAGATGGTGGTGGAACCTGGCTACAAATAGCTCCTGCATTACCTGCGACTCAAAGAAGTTATAAGTGGACGGTACCTAATGTATATACTCCGGATGCTTTGATAAGAGTTTCGAAAAACGGAAGTAATACAACAGGAAGTAATGCTACTTATTTTAACATCATGGATACGCCGAATAATTTAATTGCTACGCCAACTTGTGAGAAGAACATTATTCTCAATTGGGAGCCTAGTGAATTTACGACGGTTTATGAAGTATGTAAATTTGATGGAAATGAAATGACTGTAGTAGGCACAACAGAAGACACTACTTTTGTAGTAGAGGATGAGATGGAAATTGGTACTGATTATTGGTTTTCTGTTAGAGCATTAGGAATGAATAATAGCAAGAGTCAAAGAATAGTTGCCGTAGCAGGAATTCCGGAAGATATAGAAATATGTCCATGGGAAGATAATCCGGTTATCATTCTTGCAGGTACTTTTTCTAAAGGAAGAGAAAAAACATCTAGATCCTTAGGAGGAGAAACCATTTCAATAGAAGTGAAAAACATTGGAGGTAATGATCTCCAAAATTTCGAAATGTACTATTCAATAAATGGAGGAACTCCAGTTCAGGAAACATTCAACGGTTTGGTAGAATCAGGAGATTCAATATTGATCTCATTTGATACACCAGCTGACTTATCTGCTGCAGGAATACATTATGTAGATACTTGGGTAGAAATAGTTGGAAATAACTATCATTATCTAGATAGTTTAAACCATACGATGATAGGAGAGCAATTAGCAAATAAAGCTTTGTTCTTGCCTTTTGAAGAAACATTCGAAACAATTAGTTCTTCAGTTTATACAGGAGATGTATTAGGCTTGGAAGGTTGTTCTAAATGGGATGTCATGACGAATGGCAATGGAGAGATAGAATCTAGTCAGGGAGGTGTGATGATCTTGCGACCTTTAGGTTCAACTAATGCAATGGCAAATGATAATAATTTAATACTTACATTAAATATGTCTCATTATGCAGATATGGATAATGAAATCGATTTAAATTTTAATATCAGAACACCATATACAGGAAGTACTACGGTGCCAGATCTGGATTTCAATAATACCGTTTCTGTTCGTGGAAATGATATGGATGAATGGATCATTGTGAAAAATCTTGATGAAATATTATCAAGCTGGACAACAATTGATGATGTAAATATTACAGAAATCCTGACGGAGCATGGGCAAACTTATACTACAAGTTTCCAAATTAAATTTACGAATGATAATGAGATTCCATTCTCCATTTCACAGATTGGCTTAAACGAAAAAGTAGAAAATGGTATTGAAGTAGAACGATTACCAGATGATTTTTTCACTATTGAGCAGGTCAATAACGATGTTAAATTAACCTGGGCACCAATTAATACAGAAGGCGTCCATTTCGAAATAGAACTTTTAGATAATTTTCATAACAACACTGATTTTGATGTAATCGGAAGTGTTTTAGCCGAGAGCACAACAACAGAACCATATTTTTACACATTTACTGACAAGGAACTGGGAAAGAAAGGTGAACGGTTTTACAGGATTAAGCAAATTAATGCTGATGGTACAATCGCTTTCTCTCCAGTTTTGTCGGTGACCTTTAGCGATGAAAATTTGAACAGCGTTTTTCCAAATCCGTTTGTCGATCAATTAAAGCTAGCTTACGCTGCTAAAGAGCGATCAACAATCCAGGTCCTAGTGACAAGTCAGGATGGGAAAATTGTACAGATGAATGAAGTTGAAGTGAACACTGGCGAACAAACTATTCCGATTCAGATAAAAGAGAATCTACCAGGCGGCATTTACTTTCTTAAAGTAATTGATGGCTTTAAAACAACCTGTCATAAATTGATTAAACAGTAATTAACACATTTAACGCACATGAACATGAAGTAATACCTTGACAGGTTGCATAGCAATGATTCTCAGTCCAAGGCACCTTTTTCTCAAAAAGGTGCCTTTTTTTATGTTTTTTTTGAAAAAAATAAGAGAAAAAACTAATATTTATAAATATTTTTTTGTGTGATAGTTTTAGTTATTTGACAATTGCTAGTGAAACTTTATGTATAAATCCATTATGGTATT
>CAYXQH010000573.1:0-4389 GCA_964467425.1 uncultured Saprospiraceae bacterium | reverse complement strand
TAATCGTTTTTTTCAGTTGTACTAACGTTATATTTTAAAAAGAAAGTACATTGTGTGTCAAATAATCTTTGGTTGGGGGAATTGGTTTTCGGTAAGTAAAAGGTGCTGAAAATGATTTAACAATGGTTATATTAGTCACTATCTAAATTATAGCTACAACGATGTTAAAATAAAGTTCTCTCTTATAACGTCTCCTTTTTCAAAAGGCTGTCAAAAATACAAAATCTATTGTGAATATTGAAAAAAAAATACTATCAATTGCGCAACGTACCTTACAAATTGAGGCGGAAACTTTAAGCCATTTAGAGGCTCAAATTGGCGCTCTTTTTGTGGCTGCTGTCAAAGCTATTTTTGATAGTAAAGGAAGGGTTATCGTAACAGGAATAGGTAAGAGCGCAATCATTGCTCAAAAGATAGTCGCAACGTTTAACTCTACCGGAACCCCTGCTGTCTTTATGCATGCAGCCGATGCAATCCATGGAGATTTAGGTATGATCCAATCCGATGATATAGTTTTATGCCTTTCTAAAAGTGGAGAAACTTCAGAAATCAAAGTCTTAATCCCATTGCTTAAAAATATTAATATTCCTTTAATCGCGATGGTGAGCAATGGTGCTTCAGTTTTAGCGAAAAAAGCAAACTACCTCATTCATATCCCTGTTTCTCAAGAAGCGGATCCCAACAACCTTGCACCAACAGCAAGTACAACAGCTCAGCTCGCAATAGGAGATGCAATAGCTACCGCCTTATTGGCACTGCGGGGATTTACTCCTACGGACTTTGCGCAGTTTCATCCGGGTGGAATTTTAGGCAAGCAACTTTATCTTAGAGTTGAAGATGTCTATCCTAATAATGAATGCCCTGTGGTGGACTTGGAGTCTGATATACGAAGTGCAATCATTGAAATGACTTCAAAAAGATTAGGTGTTACTGCTGTCGTGGATTCGGAAGGTATGCTACAAGGAATTATTACAGATGGAGATCTAAGAAGAATGTTGCAAAAAGGGATTGATGTAAATACCTTAAAAGCAAAAGATATTATGAGCCCTAATCCTAAAACAGTCAAACCCGATCGGCTAGCTGTCCACGCGATGGAACTTATGAGGCGATATAGTATTTCCCAACTCTTAGTTTCAGATAAAGGAAAATACCTGGGGGTTATCCATTTGCATGATCTTATTCGAGAAGGATTAATATGAGGAAGTGTAGCCAAGGACGAATAGGGATTTTGTACTGTGGTTTAATGCTTCTCTTGTTTTTTTCTGCTTGCAAAGAAAATAATAAACGTCAGGTCTCTCCTGCTTTTTATCATTGGAAAAATTCGATCGATCTTTCAGACACAGAATATCAGTATCTTTCAAAGCTAGAGGCTAATAAAATCTATCTGCGATTTTTTGATGTGGATTGGCAGAATAATGCGGTGATACCAATTTCTGTTTTAGAAAATAATAAACCCTTTCCAGATTCTATTGCGATTGTACCTACCGTATTTATAACAAATCGAACACTATTAAATGTGTCAGATCATGGTCTCCAAGGATTAGGAGATAAAATTTTAAAAAAAATCAAACAGCTGTCTACTCCTTTTGAAAAAAATGATATTTCCGAAGTTCAGTTTGATTGTGATTGGTCACCCAAAACACAAAAAAAATATTTCGATCTTTTAGTTTATCTGAAAAATGAACTAAAGTTGCAAGGCAAAAAAATAAGTGCGACCATTCGTCTCCATCAAATTAAATATTTTGAAGAGACAGGCGTGCCGGAAGTTGATCGGGGTGTTTTGATGTTCTATAATATGGATGATGTGGATGATTGGAATACAGAGAATTCAATTATTAATAATGCTATTGCAAAAAAGTACCTTTATAATTTTGATCGATATCCACTTCCTTTGGATCTAGCTTTGCCAATTTTTAAATGGGGAATCGTTTTTCAAGATGAAAAATTTACTCGGATTATTAATAGTTTGGATGAGAATGATGTACGAGATTCTACTCGATTTATTAAAATTGGAGAAAACAGATTCGAGGTGCTTAAAAGTACGTATCTTAAGGGCTATTATTTATACCAAAATGATCAAATTAGATTAGAAAAAGTAGAAGCAAGTCAATTACAGAATGCCGCTATACTATTGTCTGAACAAATTCAAAACCCAGAATTAAACCTTATTTTTTATCACTTGGATTCTATACAAATTCAGGATCATCCATATGAAGAACTTAAAGATATTTGCCTTCGTTTTTATTAATAGTATTTTGCTATTATGTCCGATCCGCATTGCAATGGGTTGTGGACCTCAATTATTTTTTGATGGCTATACGTTTATAAATCCTGCTATCATTAATCAGGATTCTGAATATGCACCTTATTTCTATTACTTTAAAGATTTTTACGAACACTTTGAACAAGCGAAAGAAATTCAAAACAAAGGAAACCTGGCAGAATGGAAATCTACTTTTTGCGATCAATTCGAAGAAGCGACCTTAGCTGATATTATTTATAAGGCACCATTGTCAGATATTAAATTACTTAAAACATCTATCAACAATAAAAAGTATCCACTTTCCCCTCGCCTAAAAGTAAATTCCTTTGCTCGTCATTTAAGAGATAATAAATGTTTGTCGACAGTAAATTATCTAATCTTTGCAAAAGAATGTGAGCCACATGTTGGTTACTTCGATTCATGGGATACCCCCAGACGTGATACGATGAAAATGCAAGGCTTGATAGAGCGAGGGCTTAAAGAATTTAAAAAGTCAACATCTAATTATATCAAACTACGCTATACCTATCAGTTAATTCGCTTAGCACATTACAAGAAAAATTATCCACAAACTTTTCAATTATACGAATATTTGATTCCGAAGTTTGATCCTGTTGAAAGCATTTTGAATTATTGGATCATGGGACATCGTGCTGGCGCTATGATGAAAATGGGAAATAATGTAGAAGCATCGTATTTGTTTTCTTTGATCTTTGAACATTGCCCAAGTAAGCGAGAATCTGCATATCGGAGTTTTAAAATAAGCAATGAAGCAGAATGGAATGAAGCCTTGCTGTTGTGTCAGGATGATCAAGAACGATCTACGCTTTTTGCCATTCGGGCAAGTAGCGAGAGTAGCAGAGCAGCGGAGGAAATGGAAAAAATTTATAGCCTGTATCCAGAAAGCAAAAACCTGGAGTTGCTGCTGGTAAAGGAAATTAAAAAATTGGAAAAAGATTTATTGGGTTCAGAGTTTAATGATAACCTAAGGAAGAATAAACAATTTTTTGGTGTGCCTAGGAAGAAACGCGGTGATTATGTTATAAGCTTACATGAGTTTGTGAAAAAATGTATCGAAGAAAATAAAGTGTATCGACCGCAATTATGGAAATTAGCTGATGGCTACCTGGAGTTTCTTGCTGGAGACTTTTATGCAGCTGATAAAACATTTTCCAGAATTGAAAAAGAAATAGAACAGCCCCTTTTAAAAGAACAATTAGAAGTGTTTCGACTGGCTTTAAGAATTAATAGATACGAGGAGATTGACGATGAAGATGAAAAAGATATTGCCGATATTATTATTGATGAACCATTGTATAAAAAGTATAGTGATTTCCCGGATTTTTTAAATGACCGTTTAGGTTATGTTTATAAAGAACAAGGAAATCCTGGAAAAGCGTTTCGGGTGAAGTATGCTTTGAAAGATATGAAACCTAATCCACAATTATCTATCATTGACGATTTATTGGAGGTGTGTAGAAAGGAAGAACCTTCTAAATTTGAGCGAGCTCTAATTACTAAAAAAGATGGAACAACAATCGAGAGTGATTTGATGGATATGAAAGGGACACATTATATGTCGGTTGGAAAGATTGAAGCTGCATTGGAAGTTTTTAAAAGAATCCCCCGCAATGAATGGGATAATTTTCAGTTTAATCCTTTTGTAGAAAATATGAGTGTTTGTGTACATTGCCCATTACCGGATTCGAGTGCGTATTTAAATAAGGTGGAAATCATCGAGCGGATTTTTGAACTGGAGTATAAATCAAAATCTGATTTTGAAAATGGGGCAACCTATTTTTATCAACTTGGTACGGCTTATTATAATATGTCATACTTTGGGCAATCATGGAATGTAACGGACTATTTTCGAAGTGGATCTAATTGGTCTTACGATAAAGATGGAGTTTTTCCGATGAACTATGGTCCATTCGGGAATCATGAAAATCACGATTTAACAAAAGCATTGGAGTTTTTTGAAAAATCCAGAGCTACTGCAAAAGACCCTGAATTAGCAGCGAAAGCGGCTTTTATGGCGGCGAGATGTGAGCTCAATGCATTCTTTACCAGCAAAGGAAATAAATATAATAGTTATAAAAATAAGATTCCGAATGTTCCGCCAGAAT
>CAYXQH010000572.1:0-4397 GCA_964467425.1 uncultured Saprospiraceae bacterium | reverse complement strand
GATTTTGTTATTATTATAAACTCGATGGGTTAATAACCAAAATCAAAAAAACGTAACCGAAATTCAGTTCTAAAAATGAAAATGAATAAATGAATGAGACAAAATGCAGGAATTTTATCTTTAGAGTATGTATAACGGATTAGAATGATTATTTTCCGATTCGCTAAAGAGATACAAAGAGAAAACCATGAATTGGCAACAAGAATTATTCAAGCAAAACATATCTTTAAAATCCATTCAATTAATTCAACTTAATTTACCACAACTAAATTCGTTTAAATCAGGGATTGGGATTCGTAAGTCCCGCGAAGCCTTAATTATTGTTTGGGAAGATCAGGACGGAACCAAAGGATATGGAGAATGTTCTGCCCGACCCGACCCTTATTATTCAGATGAATTTACAGAAGGAGCCATTGCCTTGGTTCAAAAATTTATTATTCCTTTTCTTAAAAAGAATCAGACTTTTGGGGACCTTTTTCAATTATTAAAAAAAATCCGAGGGTGGAACTTCACCAAAGCTGCAGTAGAAGCTGCCGCATTGCAAGTCATTGAAAAAAACACCGGCCTCTCCCCTTTTGTGATGATGAAAAACAAACCATTAGCTGAAGTGCCTGTTGGTATTTCTTTAGGGCTATATTCCGATTTGGAAGAAATGGAAAAGGTCGTCAAAGATGCTTTGCAAACGGGTTACAGAAGATTGAAATTCAAAATATCTCCAGAAGTAAGAACTGATTTCTTTGACAAGATTAATCCTTCAATGTTTGAAGCAGATACTTATGTTAGTTTCGATGCAAACGGAAGTTTTGATGAAAAAGATCTGGACCTTTTAGGCTACTTTGTAAAAACGTATAATTCAATGATCGAACAACCTTTTGCACCAGGGAGGTTCGATGTATTATTAAAAGGCAAGCAACAATTCCCTTCGATCTTTATTTGTTTTGATGAAGAAATTAAATCAATCGGTGATCTCATTAAATTACATCAATTAGGCGTATTGGATGAAGTAAATTTAAAAGTAGGACGTGTCGGTGGAATTATAAATAGTCTAGAAATTATTCAATATTGTGCTCAACACCAAATACCTTGTTGGATTGGTGGAATGTTTGAAACAGGAATTGGCCGAATGCTTAACCTAAGAGTAGCCTCTTATTTACCAGACGCAAGAGCACATGACCTAAGTCCATCCGATCGATATTTCGTGGAAGACATTATTCAACCTGGCGTCCAGATGAATAACGGACGAGTAGATATAAAGAGTCTGGAATATTGTAAAATCGACTCAGCTTTAATTGAGAAATACACGATTGACAAGCAGGTAATAACCGTTTAAAAAAAATAAAAATGTTAGATTTCTATATTACGAATGCCAGCATTTGCACCGGGCGAAAAGAAAAAGCCAGAATAGGAAATGTCGGTATCAAAGATCAAAAGATTGCTTGCATTCATTATCAGGACGAGGAATTCAACAATCCTTCAGCAAAGAAGACCTTAGATGCAGAAGGCTTACTGCTAACACCAGGTTTTATTGACCCACATGCTTCTACAGGATTTGGATACTTCTTTCCGAAAGCGGCAGACCATAAATTATTTCAAGGCATCACGACTGAGATTTTTGGAAATTGCGGCACCTCTCCTGCTCCTATTGGTCAACATTTAGATAAAACTATGAATCGTTTGTCTAAAGACATTGGATTTCCTTTCGAATGGAGAACCATGGTCGAATACTTTGATAAAATACGGGGCAATTTACAATTTAATATTGCCACTTTAGTAGGTCATAGCACCTTGAGAGCTGGCAATATGGATGACTGGCATAATTTGACAGCCGATCAAATGGAAGCCATGGAAAAGGAACTTGCTGAAGCAATGGATCATGGAGCTTTGGGATTATCAACAGGCTTGATTTACGCGCCTGGTTGTTTTGCAGAAATGGATGAAATCGTTGACCTCGTAAAAATCGTTGCAAAAAAAGGTGGTGTATATGCTTCCCATATTCGGAATGAAAGAGACAAAGTAGAAGAAGCCGTGGAAGAAGCTTTAACGATTGGAAAGAAAGCAAATATCCGTGTTTTAATCAGTCATATCAAAGCGGCTGAAAAACAAAACTGGGGTAAAATACCTAAGGTCTTAAAGCAAATAGAAAACTTTAATGCCAATAGTGAATTACAAGCAGCCTGTGATGTCTATCCTTACACTGCCGTATCCACTAAACTTCGAGCCTTCATTCCAAAGTATTTTTTACAAGATGGAATTGCTGCTGTTTCAGAGAAAATGAAAGCCCCTGATGCAGTTCAGGTTATTGCAGATTGGATCGAACAAAAAGATTATGACCTTTCTAAAATGCTGGTCATATCGGATGACTTAAAATTATTTTACAATAAAACGATTGCAGAGATTGCCAAAGAGCAAGCTATTTCTGAAGCGGAAGCAATTGCTACTCTATTAAAAGAAAGTACGGAAGTTTGGGTGGTCTATCATTGTATTGACCGAGCCGATATTGATGCAGCAGTTATGTGGCCGAATGCAATGATCTGTACGGATTCCTGGAGTTATCCAATCAATGCCCCAAAAACTATTGGACAACCACATCCACGATCTTACGGCGCTTTTACAGAATATTTGGAACGCTATGTCATTAATGAAAAAATGTTGAGCTGGGAAGAAGCGATTCATAAAATCACCTATCTTCCAGCTGAGTTTTTTCAATTAAAAAACAGAGGATTGATAGAAGAAGGATATTTTGCTGACCTGGTATTGTTAGATCCCAAAAGCGTAAAAGCCAATGCGACTTATTTAGCACCTCGTCAACTTTCTTCGGGTGTAAATCATTTATGGGTAAACGGTGTCCACCTTATACAAGATGGCAATATGCAAGAATTTACCCCAGGCGAAATATTAACATTGAATTAATAACCTGCCCGTTCGCGGAGCAGGCGGGTTCCTTCAAACGACTTGGTATGAATGAAGAAATAAAAATTGTAGAAGCAATACTAGCGGACTACCAAAGCATAGCTGAAATCTATAATGAATTCATTTCATTGGGCACAGCTACCATGGATGAGACCCTCAAAACAGGTGAGGATATAGCCGGTTGGGTAAAAAAATTTCATGCTCGCGAAAAACTTTATGTAATTAAAGAAAATTTCACTATTATAGGATGGGGAATAATAAAGCGATATAGCGACCGAGAAGGCTATCGTTTTACTTGTGAAACAGCGGTATATCTAACTGCCTCTAAATTAGGCAAAGGATACGGTACTATGATGAAAAAACATCTTATCGCAGTCTGCAAAAAGCTAAATTACAAACACCTCGTAGCTAAAATCTTTGCAGATAATAAAAGCAGTATCATCTATAATGAAAAACTCGGATACTCCATTGTAGGTATCCAAAAACAAATAGGCTATAAAAACAACAAATGGCAAGACATTGCCATTATGCAGTACATTATTGAGTAAAATGAATCTGTGTATCACTGCGTCAACGATTACTAAGCAATTAAAATATAAAACCAAATTTTTAAATAAAAATACTATGTCAATAAACATCTTACCTGAAATTTTACCAGCATCCATTGAAGCGTTAAAAACATCGATTATCGATGCACTTGATCGAGGCGAAAGAATAACTGCCGGATTGGTTAAAAAATTAGTAGAGCAAGCACAAGTAAAAGAAGAAGATTTAATCTCCTACGCTGATTTTGACCATCCTATAGAAGATTGCTACGGACGAAAAATGATCTTCGATGGAGGTAAATTTGAGATCATGGCAATGTCCTGGAATCCTGGCCATTATTCTTCTATCCATAATCATGGATATACCCAGTGGGGAGTAGTTCAGGTTTTTGGAAATACCCATCATTTTATTTATAAAAATAGAAATGGCGAATTAAAATTTGCAAAAAAAGAAATTCTAACCAAAGGTGCAATTACTCAGGTCGTGAATGCGACGATCCATCAAATGGGAAACCCATCAACAGGCAGATACATGACTTTACATGTTTATGGTTGCAATCAAAAAGAGGGAGATATTACTGCTGATGCAAAAAACTACGAATTAGAATATGACCGAGTCAATCATACAACAGGTGGTGCATTTTTCAACTTACCCGAAGATCAGATTTATGATTTTGAGCCTGGTCCTACGCCAACGAATGAGGTGTTTATAAATTACGCTAAATTAATGATGGACTATTACGAACGACAAGATAAATCGCCAAAGATTGAAGCGCTTAAAAAAGCATTGATGGAAAAACTAAAAGCATGTACTTGTAGTGCATCACGTACAGATGCAATTACCAGTTGATTTACATTAAAAACTCTATAGCAATAAAACAAAATCGAACAATATGAAAAAAGTAATCCTCCCACTGATTGCACTCTTTCTATTCACAGGAA
>CAYXQH010000571.1:0-4421 GCA_964467425.1 uncultured Saprospiraceae bacterium | reverse complement strand
TAATTTGGGTAGCTTATTTATTTCCTACTCCCTTATTTAAAAACTCACTGATTCGCTCCCAAAAGAAAGGGACATTTGGATTTACACCAAATGTCCCTTTCTTATAATTATGGTTCTTAGATAAATGTCGTGGACTTCACCCTAAAGGGCAGGGGTGGTATCAAATAGAATCGGGCATCGCCCGATTTTGAATTTAGTCTCAAATGTTTAGCCCTGAAGGGGCGTAAGCAACTGATTATCAGTTGATTAAGATTTCGCCCTTTCAGGGCTTTTCAGCTTGTTTCAATCCCATCGGGCGATGCCCGATGCTACTTGATTAATCCCTTTCAGGGATATTCACTCAATTAGTCTAAGAACCATAATTATAAATTCACCCTTTTCTTATCGAGGTATCTGTTCTAAAATAATATAGTTGGGCAAAAATTGAATATTACCAGGGTTCACTAATATTGAATTGAAAAGCAATTTTGCACGTTCATTGTTAGGCCCTTGAAAAATCACATCTCCGTTCAAGTCAATGTCTGCAGTATCATAAGCTTTTCTAATAAAATTAGGTAATGCATTTACATTATCTGAATCGGTTACTACTTTCACAAACAAATCTGAAATATCATTAGAAGGCCCTTGAAAAATAGTTTGTCGATCACTATCGTAATCTCCTGCCCATAAAGCATTTCCATTTGGGTTGATTTGCATAGCATGTGTTCCCCATGTTCCTATTTGAGGTAAATCTGGATTGGCGATGATATTATCGACAATCAAACTATCTACCACATCTCCACAAATAAAATCATTGTAATTATCATCAATGTTCGCACAATCTTGCAAAAGTGGAAGCTCTCCATTCACTAAATTGGTGGTCGTATCGCTGATACAATAATTTGCAACCGTACTTCCCCAAGTTCCATTATTTTGGATGCCTCCATTTACCATCCAAAGGATATTATCGATTCCGATAAATTGGTCCTCATTGATAAAACTTCCGTTGTATAATTTGAATCGTGAAGTTGTTGAATTTAAAAAAGTATTAGAGTTAGTGGTAGATATTGTATAATCTCCATTCTGTAATTCAACTTGAACATCCGTATAGGTTTCGTTGCCCCCAATATTTTCATACCCAAGTGCTGCGTTTATACAGACATTTCGGAAAACGATATCCCCTCCATTGTTTTGATAGTTAGCACCAATATTTAATTGACCACCATACATTACAAACTTAGGTTTGTTAGTCGGAACATTTGTGATAAACATCTGATCGCCCAAGGTAATGTCTGAATCAAGTGCGTAGACAATTCCATTACCAACAATTTTGAAATGATTGGTAACATTTAATGCCCCGTTGTCAATCCAAAGCAAGGCATCATTTCCAACTTCCAAATAATCGGAAATATCAACCGCGTGGTTAATAATCACTTCTACCTCTGAAATCGGAATTGATGGTATGTTGCCGTTTTCCCATGTTGAAATATCACTCCAATTTCCATCTTTTATGGTTTTGAAAGTTCCACAAGGGCCACAAGTCATAGTTGAGTTTGGAGTAATTAAAGAATCCAAATAGGCAATTGATTCTAAAAGTGTAAATTCACTTGTGTCTGTATTTTCACAGATATAGACCAAACTATCTCCATCAAAATCAAATGCACTCATGACATCATTTGGATCAATTACTACATTGGTCGTAAAATCAAACGGTTCAGTTTGAGGTTCAGTTTTCAATCGTTTCGGGTAAAGTGTAACTGCACCTAAATGATTTCGATGACGAACGGAGAAGTTATATTGTCCAGGTTGAACATTCGTAAAATTAACAGGAGACATTCCATCAACATCAACTATATCTCCATCTCTTTGCAGCAAAGCTGAACGGGTACCAATTACCGAATCGTGCCTGATGGCATTTCGAATTTCAACAAAGACCCAATCGACAATGGCATTGGCACCTGTGGCTGTAAAGACTGATGGGGCAACTGTTTCGCCACCACCACCAATATGTTGGTAAGAAGCAATATCAGAATAAGGTTCGGTTGTCGGTAACAATCCAAGGCTTCGAAGATCATCGCGCATCAAACCACCATTGATATCAAACAATGCTCCTTGTAATTTTATTTTTGCATCAAACTGAACGCCTTGATGAATTACGCTAATATTTTGATGCTTCGTTACCGAGTTTCCACAATTATCATGAAGCGTCCATGATCGTACAATTGTAACACTCGAATCACATGCAATTGAGCCTGTTTGAGAATCTACATAAGTTGCTTCGATTCCAGTTGCACAATTATCAGTTTCGTCAACTACATCACCTGTGAGTGTCAAGTCATTGATATCGTCTTCACATTGAATCGTGACATCGGCTGGTACCGTAAATTCAGGATCTACAAGATCATAGACAGAAATTTCTCTGCTGTATGAAACTGAATTTCCACATTCATCTTCGACATACCATGTTCTTGAAATAACATTATCGGGTGCACAACTGTTGGCATTGGGAGTCTCAGTGAATACGATATTAACTGCAATATCGCAATTATCAACTGTTACGATCTCTGTGCCAATCGTAAGTGGGTCAGGAACAGCATCACAAGAAACGGATTGGTCAAATGGAATACTTCCCTCAATAACTACATAAGAGATTTCCTCCACTCCATGCGTGCTGCTGATATAATCCCAACCATCAATTTTCAAATAGAAACTCGATGGTGTTACATTTCTTACTCTAACGGCAACAGGTTCGCTATCATTTTGAGTAGAAACGGTTGCAATAACAATTGGATTTTTATATCCGTGAGAAAGTGGAATTTCAGTCCAAACATCACCACCAAAACTTGCTTTGCCAGTTTCTCCGAAAATTTCGCCGGAAGACAATTCAAGATTTCCAACTTGATCAAAAGCAGCATACCCTACTCCTTCAATTGAGTGCGTCGTTTCTAAATCTGCAGATTCATCTTCTTGTAGAAAAACACTTGCATTCGATGCATTCAAATTTGGAACTCGAATTTCGACTGGCTCAGAAGAAAAAGCGGTTTGCGTATTCGCAATAAAAACTGGTGTTGTCGAAAATGGCTGACTGAAATTAATAGTTTGTGGATTGCTATCAACTGGCAAACTGCTCACCTCAAAAGGATTATTCAGTGACCCCGTTCCTTCTTCCATCGCAATCCATGCGATTCGCTCACGACCGTGAATCCGTGTATCATTCGCTTCCTCGTCCATCAATCGAATATCGAATTGAGATTTAGAAACAGCTTTCAATTGGACAGAAGTCGCCGAGACATCATTATCAGATACCACTTGGGTGAAAATGACTGGTTTGGTTGCAAAAGTAATTGGGAGCGTTACGTGTTTCCATCTTTCTCCAACATTATCAATAAAGCCACCAATCATTTTGGTGCCATTTGGCAAAGTGTAAACTCTATAAATTCCAGGTGCATTGACATCTTCCACGGTTATTGTTTGAGAGTCATTTGTACTCAAACCACAGTAATCTGTTGCTGTCCAAACCCGCGTAATTTCGTAATTATTCAATTCACAATTACTTAGTCCTTGCGTAGAAACTTCATCCAATCCCAACTCTACTTGCAGGCAATTTTCTAAAGCCAAAACAAAAGGTGGTGTTGGTACTTCCTCATCACAATGAAGAAATTCAGCTTCAGGGATATCAAATAAAACTGGAGCTGATTGATCATTCAAATCCAAATTGACCGTAGCGGTATCACAACAAGTTCCTTTATCATTACAAACCTGATAAACGAATTTATCTACTCCACAGAAAAGAGAATTGGGTTCGTAAATAAAAGTTCCATCTTCAAAAATATTGACCGTTCCGTTTTGAGCAGGTGTAAAAATTGTGAAAGCAGGATTTATAATATTGCTATCGTTTGTCGATGCATCGTTGCTATAGGCTTGCCCCGGGCAAACACTTATGAAGTTAATGACATTCGCATCTGGTTCTGAGGATGGCGTAACGGTGATCACATTGGAAGGAATACCCTCGCAAGAAGTCCTCGAAGCCATTCTTCTAAATTGAGTTTCTTCTGATAATGAAGGTGGATCATAACTCAATGAGGTGACAGTTGGAATATCATTCCAATTGCCCCAAACAGAAAGCGTAGTTCTTGTTCGCACTTGCCATTGATAACTGATAGTGCCTCCAGTTCCTCCTGTGGCATTACTAATATTTATTAAAACAGTTGGGTCGGTGAATCCACAAAGAAATTGATCCGTTCCAACCTGTCCACCATCTGTTACATTTTGAGTGATTTCAAAAGTTTCTGAATAGGCGTTATCGCAACCATCTTTTGAAGTAGTCAAGTTGACTGTTTTGTTACCAAAAGTTGTGAAGGTAACATCGTGTGGACCTGCTCCCGTTGCATTAGCAGGTGATGCACCTACTCCAAAATTCCAAGAATAGGAATCCAAATCAG
>CAYXQH010000570.1:0-4424 GCA_964467425.1 uncultured Saprospiraceae bacterium | reverse complement strand
AATGAAATAAAATAAAGTGTAGTTTCATATTATTTGGTTAATAATAAGCAGGAAGCCATCCATGGATTCATGGAAAAACTTCCTGTTTATTCAGCTTATATGCCAAAACAAAATTCCATATTAAAAAAGTTTTACCTGTTCCTTTTAGGGATAGGTCCTGGTATTTTTGCCATAGGCTATACTATTGGCACAGGTAGTGTCACTGCGATGATAAAAGCAGGTAGTAGCCATGGAATGCAATTGCTATGGGTCTTGGCATTAAGTTGTTTCTTTTCCTGGGTTTTGATGGAAGCTTATGGAAGATATTATTTAGTCACTGGTGAAACAGCTCTTTATTCGTTTCGAAAACGCATGAAATTTGGAAGCCTCGTTTCCATTTTGATAATTGTTGGAATTTCTTTCGGACAATGGAATTCCTTGATAGGGATTTTAGGCATTTCTGCCAATGCGATTGTTGAAACATTGGCCTTATTTATTCCTTCCATAAAAGGCAATGAATATTGGTGGGTTTTATTCGTAGGAATAATAATAATCGGATTGATGTACCTCCTTCTATGGAAAGGTAAGTACTCGATTTTTGAAAAAATACTCCTCTTTTTTGTATCCCTGATGGGACTCTCTTTTTTTATTTCTATTTTTGTAGTTCTACCAGATCCTGTTGAAGTAGTGAGTGGATTCATGCCTTCGATTCCGGATGTTAAAGGAGGAAAAATGTTAGTCGCTGGATTTGTAGGAACGACTATGGCAGCTGCAACCTTTATATCCCGTCCGCTTTTTATTCAAGGTAAAAAATGGACAAAAGATAATCTCAAAGACCAACGTAAAGATGCCCTTTGGGCTGCCGTGTTGATATTTATTATTAGTGGTTCGATTATGGCGGTGGCAATGGCGGCATTTTATTATGATGGAAAAACGGTTACAAAAGTATTAGACATGGTCTATGCATTGGAACCTGTTGCAGGAAAATATGCCATTGCTTTATTTTTTATGGGAACACTTGCCGCAGGACTATCTTCCGTCTTCCCAATTTTAATGATTACCCCTTTGATGATTGCAGATTATCAACAAGGTAAATTAGATACTTCTTCCACTCAGTTTAAGATACTTACAGGTCTTGCTTGCATCGTTGGTTTGGCTGTTCCAGTCTTTGGAGCAAATCCCATTGATGCCCAGATTCTAACCCAGGTTTTTAATGTTTTTGTTCTCCCATTAGTTATTCTCGGAATTATTATCTTAATTAACAGAAAGGAATTAATGGGAGAGCACAAAGCAGGTACTATGCTTAATATAGGCTTGGTATTAGCATTTATTTTTGCCTGTGTCGTTTCATACACTGGTGTGGTAGCGATTTATGAAGATATTATTGCCATAGAAAATATGACTAATTAAATATGAAAAGACGAGATTGTGTTAAAATAGTAGGTATGACGGGAATGATGCTGCCTTTTCAACAGGCGATTTCATGCGTACCAGAAAATAAAAACGACAAAGGAATTCATATTTTTTCAAAACACCTTCAGTGGTTAGACTATGAAGGTATGGCATCGGCCGCCAAAGAAATGGGCTTTGATGGAGTTGATTTAACAGTGCGACCCAAAGGACATGTGCTACCAGAAAATGTGGAACGGGATCTTCCCAAAGCGGTGGACGCTGTTCGGAAAGTAGGATTGAAAGCAGATTTAATAACGACTGCAATTACAGGTGCAGATGAAAAGTATACTGAAAAAATAATTAAAACAGCCTCCAAATTAGGAATCAAGTATTATCGAATGGGTTGGCTGAAATATTCAGAAAGCGAATCGATTCCCGTACAATTAGAATCGTATAAAAAACAGCTTAAAGCGCTGGAACAAATGAATCAAAACTACAACATTCATGGAGCTTATCAGAATCACTCGGGTGATAGTGTAGGCTCTGCGGTGTGGGATATTTGGTTCTTGATTAAAGATTTGAATCCTGAATGGTTGGGTTGTCGATTTGATGTTCGTCATGCAAAAGCAGAGGGCTTGAAATCTTGGAAACTGGGCTTGAAATTATTACAGCCATATATTAAAACTCTTGATTTAAAAGATTTTATCTATGCTAAAACAGCTAAAGGCTGGGCAGTCGAAAATGTACCAGTTGGGGAAGGAGCAGTAGATTTTAAAGACTACTTTGATGCGATCTCCGAACTGAAAATAGATGCACCTTCTACGCTTCATGCAGAATATGATCTAGGAGGAGCTAATAAAGGAAAAAGTCAAATCACTTTGCCAAGAGCAACAGTTTTAAATGCACTAAAAAAGGATTTAAGTACCCTTAAAACCTATATGACCAAAAAATAAAACATGAATAAAATAAATAGCATAGTATTATCAACGTTCTTAATGTTTAGCATCTTGCTAATCCTAAATAGCTGCACGAATAAAGCCGAAGAAACTGATAAAAAAGAAACCTCAAGTCAGGCTAAGAAAACGACTTATCCAAGTGATGTAATTTCATTTTTCGATCATTGGAATTTTATATTGGGGGATGGATCAAATGTAGGCAAAGCAATTAATTTCGAGCATAAAGATTTCTTCTATACGGCAAAAGAGGGGGGAAGCGATTGGGTAGTTTTTAAAACACCTAATGCGGGAAACACTCATGGAACTTCAAATAATACAAGAACAGAATTAGCTCAACTGAAAAAATGGTCACCAATGACTGATGCTCAACTGAATGCTACACTCAAAGTAATGAATGTAGCAAACACTGGCGATGCTCGAGTTGCAGCTACTTATTCTGTAGTTGTTGGTCAGATCCATAGTGCAGATGGGCATGAGAACGAACCGTTTAAATTATTTTACAAGAAATTCCCTGGTCATACTAAAGGTTCTGTTTTTTGGAATTATGAAATTAATACTGCAGGTGATGATAATTCGGGTAGATGGGATTATTCCTATCCTATTTGGGGCTATGATTTTTCTGTTGTTGGAACTGGAAAAGATACTTACCCAGCAGAACCAAAAGATGGTATCGCATTAGGGGAAGAATTTAGTTATGAAGTGAAAATTAAAGATGGTATGATGTACCTCACCTTTACAAGTGAAGGTCATGAAACCAAAACATTTACTAAAAATCTTATCTCGTCTGAATATACAAAACGCTCAGACATGCCAGAACAGGTCAAAAATTTATTTGTACCAATAGGTCAAGATGGTGTAGAGCGTGAAAATGCATACGCTGAAGAAGGGCTCTTTTTTAAACTAGGGTCGTACAATCAAACGAACGGTAAAGATCCGGCTGTGAATAAAGTTTGGTGTTCTGGTGCTGAAACTCATGGCGGTGATATTCAAAAACAATATGCAGATGGAAACCACGCTGAAGTTTGGTTTAAATCAGCAAGTATTTCTATCCCCGATGATGCCATATCTAATGCCGGGTATTTTTCAGCGAATGATGGCTTAAGTTCGAAAACAGTTTATCCGAATGAGATTATTCCATTTATGGATAAATTTAAAATGTTACTGGGTAATGGAACAAACGTGGATGATCTCGTCAAGTATGAACATAAAGATTTTTTCTATACTGCAATTGATGGTACCAGACGTTGGGTGGTTTATAAAACGCCAAATTCTGGAGTCACTTCAAAAAACTCCAGTAATACGAGAACAGAGTTACACGAAAAAAGAGAGTGGACTCCTGAACAAGGAGGTAAGCTAACAGGTATCTGTAGGGTCATGCATGTTTCTACTTCTGGCGATGCCAGAGTTGCAGCTTCTTACTCAACAGTGATTGGGCAGATTCATAGTGGCGAAGGACATGAAAATGAACCGCTAAAAATATTTTATAAAAAATTCCCGGGTCAGAGTAAAGGATCCGTATTTTGGAATTATGAAATCAATACTGCTGGCGATGATAATTCAGGAAGGTGGGATTATTCTACGGCTGTTTGGGGACATGATATGTCTGTCATTGGAACAAGCAAAGATAAGTTTCCTGCTGAACCTGCGGATGGTATAGAGCTAGGGGAAGAATTCAGCTATGAAGTAAATGTATATAAAGGCATCATGTATCTTACATTCAAAAGTGATGGGCATGAAACGAAAACATTTACTAAAAATCTCATTAAATCTGAATATGCGAACAAAATAGATATGCCAGCACAGGTCAAAAATTTGTTTGTGCCTATAGGACAAGATGGAACAGAACGAGCCACTGCTTATGCAGGAGAATTAGGTTATTTCAAACAAGGCGCTTATAACCAAACGAATGGAAAAGATCCTGAAAAAAATATGGTTTGGTGTGCAGGGGCAGAAACCTATGGTGGAGATATTCCTGAGCAATATGAAAATGGCTGTTACACAGAAGTATGGTTTAGAGAAGCTACCGTAGGTCCAGGTACTCCAAATAAGTAGAAAAAAAAGTCCGACAAGGTCTTTGATAAGACCATATGCTTGGAT
>CAYXQH010000569.1:0-4429 GCA_964467425.1 uncultured Saprospiraceae bacterium | reverse complement strand
CCGGGTAAAGAAGATATTAAAAGTATTGAGACAGACTGGATGACAAATACTGCGGGGATTTTTGACTTTAAAATAAGGCCTGATCGCAAGTATAAATTCATAGTAGAAAAAGAAGGATTTTTACCCTATGAAGAAGTGGTCACTGCCGAAACGTTGAGAAAGAACATGGAATACTGTTTACCATTAGACAAGATCAAGTGTTGGGCAATGGAAGCAGTAGTCAAAAATAAAGCATCGCTGGAATTGATGCCGAATGCTACAGTCAGAGTTTTAAATAAGTGTACCAATGAAGAAAAAGTCATTCCAATTGACGACCAGGCAAGATTGTCTTTATGCATGACCTGCGGTTGTGAGTATCAAGTCAAAGCCTACCAGGCAGGATTTAATGACGACATTGAATACATCAATTTACCAGCTCAAAATTGTGATGAGCGAGCAGAGACAGAATTGGTCTTAGAGCTAACAAAATATGTTCCTCCAGTGGAAGCACCAATTGTAGAGGTACAACAACCAGTTCAAGTTCCGGTCACTACTTATCAACCGGTGACCACCTACCAGCCCGTTACTACTTACCAGGCGGTCACTACTTATGAGCCGGTGACGACTTATCATACAGTGACAGGAGCTGTGCCTTCAAATATCCCGGTAAACACCTGGACTCCAGAACAATTAAACACACACTTCCTCGGAGATCCTTATGCTACTTTTGAAGTGGGGCAGTTGATTCAGCTTAAAGATGTCTATTACGATTTTGATAAATTTAATATCCGTGGAGATGCTAGTTTTGATTTAGACCGAGTTGTCCATTTGATGAGAACGTACCCGAGTATGCATATCTCTCTGGAGTCACATACCGATTCAAGAGGAAGTAATGCCTATAATGAGTCGCTGTCGGCTAACCGTGCCAAGGAAGCTAGAAAGTATATCATCTCAAAAGGTATTGATGGCACTAGATTAACCTTTAAAGGGTTTGGCGAAAAGCAACTTAAAACACCTTGCGCTGATGGTATCCCTTGTGATGAACAGATGCATCAAATGAATCGACGAACAGAAGTTCGAGTAACCAAATTTAACAACAATAGTATTCCAATTCAATACGGTAATTAACCGAAAAAGATAATTAGTTTTACCATTATATGTTACCTAAGGCAGTCTGATTTCAGGCTGCCTTTATTTTTTACCTTTTAACTCTATGCTTTACTCCAATCTAATGTGATTTCTATTTCAAGTATTGAAGGAGGGTCATTTGTGAAAAAAAACGTGCTTAGTTACAAAGATTCAATCTCTTGAATATAAATGTTTGCCTGTTCTAAAAGAGCTAATTTATCTTTCTTGTCCATTTTATCCAGTAGTCGATAAGCCATTCCGATACGAGGGTTTTTTGAAAGTTTATCTCGATTTTCTTCATAAAAATTCCAATACAAGGAATTAAAGGGACATGCTTTGGGGTCCGTTTTTTGCTTTGGGTCATAAAAACAATTTTTGCAATAATGACTCATTTTGTTAATGTAATTTGCTGATGAAACATAAGGTTTCGTACCTACAATTCCTCCATCTGCAAATTGGCTCATGCCTCGTGTATTCGTAATTTCTACCCATTCTATTGCATCAATATAAATTCCAAGATACCAGGCATCTACTTCGTCAGGATCGATACCTGCCAGTAATGCGAAATTGCCGGTTACCATTAAACGCTGGATATGATGTGCATAGGCAAAAGTCAAAGATTGCTTTATAGAGTGACTAAGGCAATGCATTTTTGTTTTACCTGTCCAAAACCAGGAGGGGAGTTTACGTTGGTGATTAAAAAAGTTTAGCTTGGCAAAAGCTGGCATTTTCGCCCAGTAAATTCCTCTCATATATTCTCGCCAACCAATAATTTGACGAATAAATCCTTCCGCTTGTGCGATGCTTATGCTTTGTTGGTTTTTTGTCCAATATTTTTCAACTGTTTTTACGACCTCAAGTGGATGAAGAAGTTTTGTGTTTATACTAAAAGAAAGTCTGCTATGGTAAAGAGACCAAAAATGGGGAGTCATTGCATCTTGGAAAGTACCAAAAAGAGGCAGGCAGTTTTTAATAAAAAAATCTAATAGTTCAAGAGATTCACTTCGTGTTGTTGGCCATAAAAAATTGTCTTGATCAATTTGTCCAATGGTATTGACTTTTTGTTTTTTAAGAAGTTCAATTATTGAACTAACATTTTTACTGAATAGCTTGGGGTGTATCGGTGCATGATCTTTCGGAAGTTTCTTTCGGTTTTCAGCATCATAGTTCCATTTTCCTGTTATGGGCTTTTCATTGTCCATTAGGATGTCATACTTTTTTCGCATAAAGCGATAGAATGACTCCATTAAATACGTTTTCTTTCCTTTAAAAAAATCGGCTAGTTCTTCTCGGCTACTTAAAAAATGTTCGGTATCAAAAGCCTCATATTGAATGTCTAATTTATTGCAAAAGGTTTTTATTTGCTCATCAAGCCGATACTCGTCTGGCAATTGATATTCTAGTTTTTGAATGTCGTGCTTATGTATTAATTGCGCTAGATTTTGATTCAGGTCCTGCGTGTTCTCGATATGATCAAGTGTATAGTAAACAACCTGATGTCCTTCGGATTCAAGATGCTTAGCAAAGCTTCGCATAGCTAGAAAAAAGGCAACGATTTTTTGAATATGATGATTTACATAATCTGTCTCTTGTCGCATCTCAAAAAAGCAATAGACTACTTGTTTATCTTTTTTTGTAAACCAAGAATGTTGATGATTGAGTTGGTCGCCAAGGATTAGTCTAAGTGTTCTCATTTTTTCCTGTGCTTTTATTCGTTCTACATCTTTTACTGCAGTATTTTACTTCTTCCCAGCAATTTCCCCATTTCTTCCGCCAGGAGAAAGGGCGATTACAAACGAGGCATACTTTTTCAGGAAGATTAGACTTTTTCATAAAGTTTAAATATAATCCAAACAAGAATTGTAGGAAATGGTTAAGTAGAGACAATTGTTTTTCAACATTTTTTAATTAAAATCGTTTATATGACATGAAAATTCGAGAAAAATATAACCTGGACGAACGTGCTGTGAATCGAATCATAGAAATGGCTTGGGAAGATCGAACAACTTTTGATGCAATTAAAGAGCAGTTTGGAGTTCCGGAAAAAGATGTGATAAAACTGATGCGAGAGGAGATGAAGCTAAAAAGCTGGAAAATGTGGCGTGCTCGGGTACAAAATAGAGCTACTAAACATGCTAAAAAGCGAAGTTTTGCAGAAGGACGTCATAAGTGTTCTCGTCAAAAAGTAATCTCCAATAATAAAATTAGCAAAAGAAATTAGTGCTGAATTTGTTGCACTATCGTTTTGGTATTATTTTTTCAATCTTTAATTCAATGAAATTATTAAAGCAAATAATTGGATATTCTTTAGGAAGCGTGTTTTTATGCTTTCTTGGATATAAGTTTTATAAAAGTGTAGAACATATAGAAGGCGCTAATTTAATAGTCTGGCTGGCTTGTGTTGTGTTATTTCTACTCATTTTTGCAATCCGCAAAATTCTTCTCAATTAAAAAAACCAAACTATCCTCCACAGTAGTCTGGTTTATTAACGATGTATTATAAAAAAAATTATTTTCTTCAAATGGTCATTCTATGATCGTTTAAAACGGAATAAGCACTGTCTCATCTCCGTATTCTCCTAAACTATTTTTCTCAAAATCGTGATCATAAGGGCTATCCAATAGTAGTTTATAGCTATATGATTACAGTTATAAAGACTAGAATCAAAGACAAAAGTCACTTTTTAGTATATGTTTTGTTTTTTATAAGTTAATTCTTGAATATAAATGCTGCTGTTGTAGCTGTTGTCTACCAAAAAAAATAAGTGCTTGGACAAATTAAACTAGAAGTTTTGTCCAAGCACTTATTTTATTAGACTATTTGATAGAATACTAGTCTACCAAACTATCATAAACAACCACCTTAGTCCAATAATCCTTACAGTCTTCAACAAATTTTAAATGAATTGGATCGATTTGATACGCGGCCTGATCATCTACTTTTGCAAATTGACAGATTAGCGCCTGGTCATAAGAATGATCTACTACATCTCTACTTTCAGTCCCTGCTGAAGATCCCATGTAGAACGTTTGAATATGCGATACCGTACTTAATGATTTTACTCCGGCTTTAAATTTTGCTTTGTCTTCCTCGCTTAGATCTTCTTTTAACCAAAAGAAAACAGTGTGGATAAGTGCTGGTTTTTCTACGTCCATTGTTGTTGGTTTTTTATTTTCTGCTTCCGCTAATTTTTGTTTAAGTATTTCAATTTCTCCGCTCTGATCTTCTACATTACAAGCAAAAAAAACAGAACCTAGGATACTGAAAAAAAGAATGTAAAGTACATTTTTCATTTTCTATATAGATTTTTAATTATAAAAA
>CAYXQH010000568.1:0-4442 GCA_964467425.1 uncultured Saprospiraceae bacterium | reverse complement strand
ACCGCAATATTATTTTCTATTATTGTTGTTGAGGTAAAATCATCACTTATTGTTTGTACTCCTATTTCAACTCCATCAACAATAACTGCAACAGAAATATAATCACTGTTCTCCATGGTACCTTGTTCTAATGCGTCAACTGCAAGATTCACAGTAGTAGCACTAGCAACATTGATTGTATTGGATGTGTAACAAACTTCCCCTTCCGTATCATGAGCTTCCAGGATATCATCTCCTGCCCAATTATAAACATAGAAATAATCACTTGAATTATCTAAGTCAATATAATCTCCTGACAGAGACCAGTCAGTTGGTGCAACATAATAAGAGCAGCTTGTAGGATTTGAAGTTGTACAGTTACCTCTGGCTCCTTCACCTACATTATCGCCGAAGTCTTCAACCCAAGGAAATTGAGCAGAGGAAAGAACAGGTAGAAATAGAAATACCATTATGAAAATATAAATTATTTTCACAACGGGTACTGTTACAGTGGTAGATTGTCTTACCATAGCATATTTTTTAGACACCGTACTAACGTTGAATTAGTACTAACCAAAGAATTTAAGGGTAATGATTGTAGGAAAGGAGACTTGTTTTTTGCTAATAAAGCTTAAAACAAGATGTATGCCAATGAAAATAAAATAGAATGTTAATAGTTAACTGGGATCAACATCAACATTAAATCGGATGGTAGAGAATCCTTTTGATGTTTTAGTTAAATTGATACTTTCTTTGACGAATTTTTTGATAGAAACGTTGTTTTTAGTGTTTTTTTCCATCTTTATAAGGAAATCGAGGATAAATTGACCCCGAACCCTGGGAATAGTCGGAACGGCAGGACCTATAACTTGATGGCCGAGCCTGCTTTTTATATTTTTTGAAAAATCTTTAGCGGCTTCGTTTAAAAGTTGAGGATTTCGGTGTTTTAAAGTAATTTTTATCAATCGAAAATAGGGAGGATAAGAAAACTCATGTCGTTCGGTAGTTTCCCGTGTAAAGAAAGCTGGGTAGTCATTTTCTATAACTTCTCTCAAAACAGGATGTGCAATATTGAATGCCTGAATGATAACTTTTCCACGTTTATGTTTTCTTCCTGCTCGTCCACTTACCTGGGTCATTAGTTGAAATGAACGTTCTGTTGCTCTGAAATCTGGAAATTGAAATAAATGATCAGCTGATAAAATTCCAACAATACCTACATTGTCAAAGTCCAAGCCCTTGGTTACCATCTGCGTACCAACTAAAATGTCCGTTCGTTTTTCTTCAAAATCATTGATTATTCTAGCATGTGCATTTTTTGCTCGAACAGTATCAAAATCCAGCCTTTTTATCGTGGCATCTGGAAGAAATATTTGTAACTCATCTTCAATTTTTTCAGTTCCGAAACCCTTGATAGTCAGTTGTTTAGATCCACATGCTGGGCATTTAGAGGGTAGGGCAGTTTGATATCCGCAGTAATGACATCGAAGATTATTAAAGTGTTTGTGGTAGGTAAGACTTACATCACAATTGATGCATTCAGAATGCCAATCACAAGAAGTGCAACGCATATTTGGTGCGTAGCCTCTTCTATTTTGGAACAAGATAGCTTGTTCACCTCTTTCAAGAGCAGATTTTAGTTCTTCTAATAAAACGGACGTAAAGAGGGACTGCATCTTTTGTTTTTTCATTTCATCCCGCATATCAACTACAATAACTTCTGGAAGTTCCAAGCCTCCAAATCTTTCCGGCATATTAATAAGTTGATATTTCTTCTTTTTAGCATTAAAATAGGATTCAACTGATGGAGTAGCAGTTCCTAAAATGACTTTTGCTTTATATAAATGACTTAAATAAACGGCAACATCGCGAGCATTATATCTTGGAGCTGGGTCGACTTGTTTATAAGAAGTATCATGTTCTTCATCAACAATGATGAGTTTTAAGTTTTTAAAAGGCAGAAAAAGCCCCGATCGGGCACCCATTACGATTTGTTTACCTTTTAATACATTTTGCCACACCTCAACTCGCTCAGGATTACTCATTCGAGAGTGGAAAACGGCTATTTTATCTCCAAAAACCTTCTGAAGCCTGCTTACCAACTGAGCAGTAAGTGCAATTTCCGGCAACAAATACAGCACTTGCTCTCCTCTTTCCAAGGCTTCATTCATCAATTCTACGTAAACTCGGGTCTTTCCACTTCCTGTAACGCCATGAATTAGTGTAACTGCTTGATCATCAACGGATTTAATCTCTTTTAAAACATTTTTTTGCTGTTCGGAAAGCTCAAAAGTATCTATTAAATCTTCTTCATAACCACCAATTCTGCTCACTTCTTTCTTATAAATTTCTAAAACGCCCTTTTTCTGCATGGCTTTCAACACACCTGCATCAACATTTGCTTTTTTATATACCTCCTGAGATCGTACAAACTCTTGATTTTGAGATAGTTGCAAAAAAGCCATCATAGCTTCCACTTGTCGATCTGAACGTTTGAGCTTTTCAAAAGCAATTTCCAGCATCGCAGAACTAGAAGCATAAGGTTCCATTAAACGTACACAGGATACTTCTTTGGGTTTGTATTTCTGAAGTAATTCTTCTTTTAAATAGATTATTTTTCTTTGTAAGAGTCGATTGATTAAAGGATAAACTGTTTTTTGTTGTAAAATATCTCGTATGTCGCTGATACTGAGTTCATTCTGAATATTTAAAGCTTCAGCAATCATATATTCCTTATCATTAAAACCATCGTAATTTCCATCAAAAATAGGACTAAGGATGACACGGGTTTCTGAAGCAAGTTTAAGTCCTGCGGGTAAAGCAGCATTCATAACTTCCCCAAGTGTACAAGTATAATAGGATGCTATCCAATTCCAAAGTTGGAGTTGTTCTTCAAAAACAATGGGCTCAACATCTATAATGGAAAGAATGGGTTTGGCTTTTTGATTGGGTGGGGGCGTATCTAATATTTTTAGGACTATAGCTGAATATAGTTTGTTCTTACCAAATTGAACTTCTACGCGGATGCCAACCTTGATTTCTTTCACAAACTCATTAGGAACAAAATAAGTATAGGGTTTTGGTACTGCTATCGGTAATATGACAGCAATGTAGGTATTGGAAGAATTTATAGGATGAAAAGATTCTGAACTCAACGGTTTGATTTTGTATTGTAAAAATAGGATTTAAAAATAAATCTCCTGAGCTAATCTAAAAGTATTTGCATGTGCTTCTATAATATGAGCGATTCGTTCGGAATATCCACCTCCCATACTTACCGCAACAGGAATTTTATTTTTTAAACATTGTTTGAAAACTATTTCGTCTCTTTTTTTGCAGCCTTCCATAGAAAGATTGAGTCGACCTAATTTATCGGTTTTTAAAACATCAACTCCTGAAAGGTAAAATATAAAATCAGGCTGAACCTGATCAATTAATTGAGGTAAGGTTTCTATAAGTTTACTTAAATAAAAATCGTCGCCTGTTTTGTCAGGCAGTCCAATATCTAAATCTGAAGTTTCTTTTTTAGTAGGGTAATTTTTTGCACCATGCATACTAAAGGTGAAAACCTTTTGCTCTTCTTTAAATATCTGCGCGGTTCCATTTCCCTGATGTACGTCAAGATCAACAACGAGAATCTTTTTTGCTAAATTTTTATCGATAAGATAATTTGCAGCCATTGCAATATCATTTAGAATACAAAACCCTTCTCCATGATCGGTAAAAGAATGATGTGTTCCTCCAGCAATATTCATAGCAATTCCATGCGTCTGAGCATAAAGTGCACATTGAATGGTTCCTTGTGAAATATAAGTACCTCTTCGAATTAATTGCTCCGATAAAGGGAATCCTATTTTACGAATTTCTTTAGCAGACAGATCAAGGGCTTTTAGTTTATTCCAATATTGAGCGTCATGCGTTAATAGAATTGTTTCCTCGGTTGCAGGTTCAGGTTGAAAAAGGTTATCCTCAGAAATAGTCCCTTCATAAATTAATTGTTCCGGTATTAGCTCGTATTTAATCATCGGGAAACGATGACCATCTGGAAGAGAATATTTGTAAATTGGAGAATAAGCGATCTTGAGCATAATAATTTTCTATACTCAACAAACATACGGAAATTTAAAGAGTTCAAAAGTTATGAACGAATCTTAAAAAAACAAAAATCATTATCCAGTAAATAGATAATGATTTTTGTCAGAGGTTAGGTTGGATTTTTAAAAAGAAACTTATTTGACCAGAGAAACATCGCCTTTATAAATTTCTACCCGCCCATCTATAAATTCCACTTCGATCAAATAAACAAAAACACCAGGATTCATCATCTCTCCTTTAAATGAGCCATCCCATCCGAGCGTATTGTTATTGGGTAAGAAATTTTCTTGTGAGAAAACGGTTTCCCCCCAGCGATTAAATATCCTGAATTTCGAGATGTTCAAAATACTTTGATCACCGAAAATATA
>CAYXQH010000567.1:0-4446 GCA_964467425.1 uncultured Saprospiraceae bacterium | reverse complement strand
GATACTTCCTGCCTACCGGCAGGCAGGTTTGCTTCTTTTGCAGGAATGTTGTAAACCCCGATTTTAATCGGAGGCGAAAGAAGAATAGAGCATAATAATTTTCTTTATTAAAAATAGATTAAACAAAAAATGCCTCATAGGTGTCATTTATTTTGCAGTATTTTCTTAGTACTTCTATTGCAGGCATGCAATGAGGAAAAGCATCTGTTCGAACTGAAAAACAATGATACCGCACCATTCAATAATGACCTAAATTATACCGAAGCATTCAATCCTTATACTTACCGTAATTTTTATAATGGAGGTGGTGTCGCCTTAGGGGATATTAATAATGATGGACTAGTCGATATTTATTACACCGGAAATATTGTCGATAACAAAATGTACTTAAATAAAGGGAATTGGGAGTTTGAAGATGTTACCCAAAAATGTGGTTTAGCTTGTCCAAATGTCTGGTCTTCCGGAGCAAATTTTGTAGATGTCAATGGCGACGGCTTATTGGATTTATATGTTTGTAAAGCTGGAAAACCTGGTGGAGATAATCGACATAATGAATTATTTATCAACAAAGGAGATCTGAAATTTGAAGAAGAATCTGCAAAATATGGCCTGGGTATAACTGGCCTTTCCATTCAATCTGCTTTTTTTGATTATGATCATGATGGTGATTTAGATTGTTATATTTTAAATAATTCTCTGAGAGCAGTTGGAGGTTTTAATCTAATCAAAGACAGTCGAAAAATACCTACAGAAAGCGGAAACAAATTTTTAGAAAATCAAGACGGTAAGTTTGTTGATGTAACGGAAAAAGCGGGCATTTATAGCAGTGCCATTGGTTTTGGTCTTGGGATAACCTTAAGTGATTTTAACCAGGACGGATGGACAGATATTTATATTTCTAATGACTTTTTTGAAAAAGATTATTTATATATTAATAATCAGAACAAAACATTTTCGGAGCAAGGAGAGGATTACTTCCAATGCTTTCCTTTGGGTTCGATGGGAGCTGATGTTGCAGATTTGGATAATGACCTGCTGCCCGATTTGATGATTACGGAGATGCTGCCAAGCACTGTACACAAAAAAAAGACTAAACAAATTTACGAGTCCTGGAAAAAATATTCCCTCGCCGTCTCGAAAGGCTATCATCACCAGTTCCCGCGCAATATGCTACAGCGCAATATGGGAGCTTCCGGTTTTTTTGAAATAGGTCGGAAAGGAGGCGTCGAAGCAACCGATTGGAGCTGGTCCTGCCTGATGCAGGATTTTGATAATGATGGTTTGAAAGATATTATTGTTGCGAATGGAATTTATAAAGACTTATTGGATCGAGACTATCTGGCTTTCGAAGCAAATGATGTAAAAATAAAAGCATCTATCGAAAAAGGGAATAATAATGCGATTACCGAATTGATAGACGCCATGCCATCCAAAGCTATTGCTAATTGTGCGTTTAAAAACACTGGAGATTTTAATTTTGAAAATTTTACAATAGAATGGGGCTTAGGGCAAGAGAGTTTTAGTAATGGCTGCGCTTATGCAGATTTGGATAATGATGGTGATCATGATTTGATTGTTAATAATGTAAATATGCCAAGCTTTGTTTATGAAAATACTAGCGATGAGCTTGGTTACAATTTTCTAAAAATAATTTTAAAAGGACAAAAGGAAAATACAAAAGCTATAGGAGCAAAGGCCGTTATTTATGCTTGTGATAAAACTTTTATGACAGAACAGTTTCCCTCAAGAGGGTTTCAGTCCAGCGTTTCAAATCATTTGCTTCTTGGTCTTGGGAATTGTGCCCAAATTGACAGCCTTAAAATTGTCTGGCCTGATGGTGCAATTAGTTTACACCACAATATTTCAATCAATACTACCCTGGAGTTGAATGAATCAAAGCAAACAAAAACCTTACAGCAAAAACTAAAATCTGGAGGTTCACCATTTATCCGGTTTGTGGATACTTTAAATTTTAAACATAAGCAAACCAGGTTTAATCAGTTTAATCGCGAACGTTTACTGATGAAAATGAATACGGTAGAAGGACCTGCGATGGCGCTGGCAGATTTAAATAATGATGAAGTTTTGGATATTTTTGTCGGAGGTGGAAAAGGACAGCTTTCATCCATTTTATATTCACAAAATGGAGCAGCCAATTATAAGGCTACTGCTTTTACGGATAAATTAAGATCAGAGGTAGTAGATGTGCAATTTTTCGATTGTGATAAAGATGGAGATCAAGATATTTATGTTGCAAATGGTGGTGCAGCTTTTTCCCCGCATGCAATTGAATTACATGATGAACTTTATATCAATGAAGGTAATGGAGCTTTTACAAAAAAAGAAAATGCGCTGCCTTTTTCAAAACCAATAGCTACAGGTGCTGTAGCGATTTCAGATTATAATCAAGATGGCTTGCTAGATATTTTTGTTGGAGAGAAAAAAAGTAATAATACCTATGGCCTCCCGGGTTCAGGTTACTTGTTTAAAAACAAAGGTCAGCAACATTTTGAACAGATTCATATCCCTGATTTTGAAAACCTGGGGATCATTACAGACGCTAAATGGTTGGATGTCAATAATGATGAACTACCAGATTTAATAGTGGTAGGAGAGTGGATGTCAGTAACTGTTTTTGTCAATACAGGGGAAAGCTTTGAAAAAAAAGAACTGGGTTTAGAGAATACCAATGGGCTTTGGAATACTATTCTGGTGCACGACTTTAATGAAGATGGCGAGGAAGATATTTTTCTGGGGAATGTGGGAACGAATAGTTCCTTAAATGATCGGAATAGATTATTTATTAATGATTTTGATGGCAACGGAAGTGTCGAACAAATTCTAACGGAAACAATAAACCAAAAGAATTACCCTCTTGTTGATATGGATGAACTCATGTCGCAATTACCATTTTTAAAAAAGAAATTTATCTTTTATAAAGACTATTCAATGGCCACAATGGATCAACTTTTTGATATAAATAAATTAGATGCCAGTACGCAGTTGCATCTTGATCTTGTCGAAAGTAGGTTGTATTTCAAAAAAAATGGAAAATTTGAACAACAGCCATTACCAGAGGAGCTTCAGTTTTCTTCTATCCACTCAGCTATTGCAGGAGATTTTGATAAGGATGGGCAAATCGATCTGTTAGTTGGAGGAAATCACTATCTGACTAAGCCGCAATTTGGTCGCGAAGATGCTTCTAAAGCCTGGTTAGTAAGTTCTTCTAAAAAAGAGAATAAGCTTGTATTTGACAAAGTGAAAGCGCTTAACATTGAAGGGCAGCTTAGAGATCTGGAATTAATTGATAGTACTAAATTATTGATTGGTATCAATAACAAGCCAATCAGTTTGTATGCATATTAAATGATTTTTATTTTTTGAACCATGATTTTTTTTAATAGGAAATATGCTTTTTTATTGATTTTATTGGTCGTATTCTCTTCTTGTGAATCGGAATATGCCAAAACAGTCAAAGAAGAATTGAAATCAGGAGTAGTCAATGATGCCTTAATTTTTGGGATGAAAATGGGGGATACTCAGCAAGATTTTTTCGACAGGTGTTTAGAATTAAATCATCAAAAAAAAGTAGGCCAGGGATTAGGTCGCTATGCCCAGTACACAGCAGTGCTCGATTCAACAGAAGCGCATTCCGCTAAGGCAATTATGCTTTTTTATGGTATTTTTGATGAAGAAAAAATAATGCATGGTATGGAAATGAAATTTAGTTATGTTTCTTGGGCACCATGGAACAAAGATTATCAAGCAGACAAATTAGTTCAGAATTTACAAAGAAAATACCTTAAAGAATATCCAGGTAATGATTTTATTGAAATAGAAATTAATGAAGAGGTTAATGCTTTTTCGAAAATTGATGGTAATCGGCAGCTACTTATATATCCTCTCAGCGATAAAGATGTTGTGGTGAAAATGACTGACCTTCGACAAATTAAAAATTTGGTCAAATAAAAAAGAGTATGATCAATACAGTGTTAAGAATTGGTAGTTTACTATTTGTGCTTTGCTTTTTTACTACTTGTGGAAATGACAAAGCATCGGGGCCACTTTTTGTTTTGTTGGAAAATGAAAAAATAGGAATAGACTTCTCCAATAATCTTGTTTCAAGTCAAGAGTTTAATGTTTATAAATACAGAAATTTCTATAACGGCGGTGGGGTAGCTCTTGGAGATATCAATAATGATGGCCTGATTGATTTATACCTAGTTTCCAATCAAGCTCCAAATAAACTTTACCTGAATAAAGGCGATTTTCAGTTCGAAGATATTACTGAACAAGCTGGGGTAAAAGGCACCAAAGCCTGGTCAACAGGTGTAACTTTTGTAGACATTAACAATGATGGATTGCTGGATATTTATGTCTGTAACTCCGGTGATATCAAAGGAGATAATAAAGAGAACGAACTTTTCATTAATAAAGGTGACTTGA
>CAYXQH010000566.1:0-4451 GCA_964467425.1 uncultured Saprospiraceae bacterium | reverse complement strand
ACTCAAATGGGAAATCAGGGAAGCTCCGGTGAAGGTGTTCGACAAATTCAGGAATGGATCAACACAGGAATCATTGGTGAAGTCCATAAAGTACATTGCTGGACGAATCGTCCGATCTGGCCGCAAGGTGTAGCTACTCCTGAAGGCAATCATGCTGTGCCTAAAGATTTAGACTGGGATCTTTGGTTAGGTACGGCACCGCAAAGAGAATATCACCCATCTTATCTGCCATTCAAATGGAGAGGCTGGTGGGATTATGGAACTGGAGCGCTTGGAGATATGGGTTGTCATATTATTGATCCGGCATTTAAAGTGTTGAAATTAGGCTACCCCACTTCTGTAGAAGCAAGTGTTAGTCAGGTTTATGTTGGAGATTTTGTCCTTTCTGATTTTCCGGATAGTTGTCCGCCTGCTTCAAAAGTACACTTTGATTTTCCAGCACGTGAAGGCATGCCTCCTGTAGAATTAATCTGGTACGATGGCGGTATTATGCCAAGAAGCCCGGAAGAGCTAGGTCCTAATGAAACCATGGGTGACTCGGATGGTGGCGTTTTATTTGAAGGTTCCCGAGGAAAAATCGTTTGTGGTGTTTATGCTAGAAACCCTAAGCTTCTACCTTATAGTGCGATGGATTATTTTAAACAACCAGAAAAAACCATTGCCAGAGTAGAAGAAGGACATCAAGGAAGTTGGATTAAAGCCTGTCGAGAAGGAACGCCGACTTCTTCAAACTTTGATTATGCCGGACCATTAACGGAAACCGTTTTGATGGGAAATCTTGCTATTCGGTCCTTTAACTATAAAGAATTAAAACCAGGAAAGACGCCAACGAGTTGGGATCCATGGACTTACCCTGGTAGAAAACGCTTAAACTGGGATGGTAAAAATATGAAGATCACCAATTTTGATATTGCCAATCAATTTGTAAAACGAGAATACCGAAAAGGCTGGAAGTTGTAGTTCCGATTGAAAATCGGAAAGTGATAGTCCCGATTGAAATCGGGAAATGTTAGTTCTTCCTTCGGAAGAAAATGATAGTTCGTTCGCCTTCGGCAGAACGAAAATGATAGATTTTCCGATGGAAAATAATATTCTCCGCTTCTATAATTAAATAAAAAGCTGCTTTGTAAAATTTACAAAGCAGCTTTTTATTTAGGCCATTTCCCGATTGAAAATCGGGACTATCATTTTCACCGAAGGTGAACCATCATTTTCGTCTTCGCCGCAGGCGGACGAACCATCATTTTCCGATTGAAAATCGGAACCATATTTTTACGACCGTAGGGAGTAAAAGCGATTTTCGCCGAAGGCGAACTACTCTTTAACTACTTTAGTTGCAAAGGAACCTTCTTCCGTTTTTATTTGAACAAAATAAACACCTGCAGTAAGCTGGCCTAATTTTAATTCTTCCGTTGCAGTTCCGTTGATGGTTGTATTTTTAGAAAAAACAATTCTTCCTGCTATATCAATTACTTCAATCGTCAATTCTGTAGAAGCATTTACTTCCATTTGAAGGCTAAGCTTATCTGAAAATGGATTAGGGCTAACAGAAAAAGATTCAAACGATGTTAAATCTTCTAAGCCAACAATTCCAGCGAATATTTCGGAAGAATACATACATCCATTCAGAGAGGTAACCTCTAAAGTATAATCACCACTTTCTGAAATTTCAACAGTTTCAGAAGTAGCACCTGAAATTGCATTACCGTTCAAATACCATTGGTAACTGTTATATCCTGAGGGACCGGTAAGCGTTTCATCAGTCTGCGTAACATCTATCGAAACAGCATCCACTGTACTATTTACTTTATAAATTCTTCCACCACTACCTAATCTAGCACAATAAAGCTCGCCATTTACATCTTCTCCAAAAGTACTAATATCATATCCCGGATAGCTACCAACCTCCTGATTGGTCCAACCTCCAGAACCATCCGGAGTGATCGACCAAAAACGACCGGAGCAATAATCTGCATAAATATAATGTCCGTATAAATCAGGAAAATCACAACCTCGATAGACAAAACCGCCGGTCACAGAACAATGTGTAAATCCTTGATGATTATATTCAATTGCTGGTCCTCTATAATCGCTGGCATTTCCACAACCTGCAGTATTATAGTTATTATCTCCTTCATAGCATCTCCATCCATAGTTGAATCCTCCGCCACTATTTGCAGGTTCAAAATCGATCTCTTCCCAATTATTCTGACCAACATCACCAATCCATAAATCTCCAGTCTCCCGGTCAAAACTATATCGCCATGGGTTACGCAACCCGATTGCCCAAATCTCATCTAAGGTAGAATTATCATTTACAAAAGGATTATCAGCAGGAATAGCATAAGGGTTTCCATTGTCTACATCAATTCGCAGCATTTTCCCTAAGATGTTCATCGGGTTTTGAGATCTGTTGCCCGGGTCTCCCCCACTTCCTCCGTCTCCAGTGCCTATATAAAGATATCCATCTGGACCAAATTCTAAACCTCCCGCATTATGATTCCAGAATGGCTGATCCATTTCTATAATAACAAGCTCACTTGAAGGGTCTGCAATATTTGGATCATTTGCATCGACAGAAAATCTTGAAACTCGTGTATCCCCATTGTTCTGTGTATAATTCACATAAAAATATCCGTTGGTGGCATAATTAGGATGAAATTCTAAACCTAACAATCCTCGTTCATTTGGATCATCTCCTACTTGTCCTGTAATACTCAAAAAGTTAGTCGAAAGGGTTGTTCCAGTACCGTCGATAATCTTGATACGACCAGCACGTTCCACAATAAAAAGCCGATCATCACCTGCATTTTTTATATCTACTGGGCTCGAGAACCCCGAAGCAATTTGCATCAGTTCAATTTCCTGAGCAGAAACAAATGTTGCTACAAATAAAAAAGCAAATAGTAGTTTAAACATTTTCATATTTAAATGGGTTTTAATAAAGTCGTTAAAGAATACAGGGTTGAACTTAATTGGGGCGTCTAAGGGTTCAACATTTTAATGCAAAATACATAAGATTTGTTGAATTCCTTAAATTTTAAAAACCTGTGCTAAATATACGACACAATGATTAAGATCTTAAGTAAGGTAAAAAGATACTCCTTAACGCCCTTTCTTTTTAAACAAATCGATCATTCTCTGGTTAGATAAGTGTAATACACCAGAATCTCAATCATGCCTAAAGCAATTGTCATAGGATCAGGAATTGCTGGAATCGCAAGTGCTTTGCGAATCCGCCAAAAAGGCTATTCTGTTCAAGTAATTGAAACGAATCAATATCCCGGAGGTAAACTGCATAGTTTTAATCAAGAAGGTTATCGTTTTGATGCTGGACCTTCCTTGTTCACCATGCCTTGGTTAGTGGATGAGCTTTTTGAATTATATCAACTTGATCCAAGAGCTTATTTTAATTATAAGACTAAAAAAACTTTATGTAACTATTTTTGGGAAGATGGAATGACCTTCCAGGTAAATGCAGAAAAATCTACGTTTATCGAGGAAGCGAGCCAGCAATTTGACCTTCAGCCCGATATCTTATTTAAGTATCTTGAAAACAGCCAAAAAAAATACGATTTAACGTCTAGTATTTTTTTAGAAAAATCATTACATGACTGGAAAACTTATCTTTCTAAAGACACCATAAAAGCGATCCTTTCTATTTCCAAATTATCGATCAACTCCACCTTAAACCAAGTCAATAAAAACTATTTTTCTGATCCGCATTTAGTGCAGCTTTTTAATCGCTATGCGACCTATAATGGTTCCTCGCCTTATAAGACGCCTGGCATTATGTCCATGATTCCACATTTGGAAATCAATCAGGGGACCTTTTTTCCAAAAGGCGGCATGCACAGTATTACAAAGAGTCTGTTTCAATTAGCTAAAGATCAAGGCATCGATTTTTTATTCAATACCAAAGTAGATAAAATCCATCTAGACGGTAATAAAGTGAAAGGCGTTTCTTATCATCAAACTCAACAAGAAGCGGATTTGGTGGTTTCTAATATGGACATTTTTTCTACTTATCATCATTTATTAGCTGATGTAAAAAAACCAAAGAAAACCTTACAACAAGAAAGATCCAGTTCTGCTTTGATCTTTTATTGGGGGATCAATACAAGCTTTCCAAACCTTGATTTGCATAATATTTTATTTAGTGCAGATTATGAAACAGAGTTTAATAAAATTTTCGATCAAAAATCAGTATCCGAGGATCCAACAATTTATATAAATATTACCTGTAAAGACGAACCCAAAGATGCACCTGACGGAAAAGAAAATTGGTTTGTGATGATCAACGTTCCTGCAAATTCTGGACAGAATTGGTCACTTATTACTAAAAAAGCACGAAAAAATATTATTCAAAAAATCAACCGAATTCTAAAAACAGATATTGAATCCTTCATTGAGTCAGAAACCATATTAGACCCAATTGGAATAGAATCAAA
>CAYXQH010000565.1:0-4458 GCA_964467425.1 uncultured Saprospiraceae bacterium | reverse complement strand
CCCATAACGTCTTATATGAAATTGTCAAATTATAGAAACTTATAAAATTGAGCGTAAGTTGTTAATTAAACGTAGGCTTTAGGCAGCTAAAACAATGCCTGATAAATAACCCCATTAATATTTATACGACAAAAATCATGGATTGTTTAGGTTTATTCACTCTAACAAATCTTCTTTACAAAAATCTGTTGTTTTTAAATGGATAAATTGCTTTCGTTCGACGGTAAAAAGTAAACGTTTATCGAAAGCATGTTAAGAACCTGCCAGTTCATGCATCGATTCTCTTTTTCAAGCGTCTTTGATTTGTAAACTATTTAATTATTACTTTTTATAAACCAAAAAAACGTATTTATGAAAAAGTCATTTTTTGCTTCATTAATGTTATTATTATTTACTTGCTTTTCTTCGTTTGGAAGTTCAGCTACTGTACCCCCAATCATCGCTAAGACTAAACTAGTTAAAGAAAAAACAATACAGATTCAATTAGCCAATCTTGAAAAAAAATTTACAAAAGTGAGCATCACAGACATGAAAGGGAAACTCATTTATTTTTCGGAAGGAGTTAAAGACCATAACGGATTTTCCAAAGCAATTAACATTAAGAATCTAATGGATGGAAATTACTTGATCGAAGTAAAAGGAAAAGGAAAGGCTTTGAAACAGATTTTCCAGATAAAAGGAGAACAAGTATATTTTTCGAGTTTTAAGTAGAACCGATATCAGTTTCCCCGATATATTTTAGAAAAAGAATGATAGAATCTGTTTTTTCATTCTTGGCATAAGTCATAAACGGCGTTCGGCTTTAGTAATTCTGTTTCTTCGAAAAACTAAAGCCGAATACCGTTTTTTAATAGGCCTTATAAATACAGGCAAATATTTTATCCGCAATTTACCTGAAATCTAAGTCGCTATCGCTCGTGATTATTATCCTATCGCACCAAGGTTATATCGCCTTTAAAGACAGCAACGTAGCCGTCAATAAATTCCACTTCAGCCATATAGACAAAAGCACCAGGATTCATTTTTTCATTCTTATACCAACCATTCCATCCTTGATCAGGGTCATTAATATTGAAATTTCTATTTTCAAATAATATTTCCCCCCAACGATCCATCACGATAAACTTAGATACATTTTTCACAGTAGGTAAACCTTGAATGTAGAACATATCATTGATGCCGTCATTATTTGGTGTAAAAACATTTGGAATAAATACACCTCGATTTTTCTTTACACGAAGGGTGATTTCATCTTCTACTTTACAACCAAACGAATCAACGAGCAGCAACTCAATAGTCGTAGTATTCATTGGACTAACCTCTACTTCCAGACAGTAATCATCTCTACAATTAATTAACTCTGCAGGTGACCAATAAACTTCACTGATAGCCCCCTGATTCATGGTCATATTCGCATTTAAAATTTGGTTATTGCCAAGCTCAATCACCATATCCATTCCTAAATCAATTTGTAGTTCTGGCGTTTGTGGTACGACCACTGTTTGTTCGTAGGAACATCCGTCTGCATCCTGTACTTGAAGTGTATAAGAACCACCGGTCATATTGCCCCAATTCGTATTTTCCGAAAGGTTTTGTCCGTTGACTGAATACAGGTAAGGTGCTGAACCTCCTTCCACTTCAAGAATTTCAATCCTACCATCTCTATCTCCATAACAGGTCTCTCCTACTGTTTCCACTATCAACATATGCGGAATATCTTCATCGATTGATATATAAACGGAATCTATACCAACACAACCATTATTAGCATTCCTTGCATTTAAAGTATACCAACCTGGTGTATTAATTTCAGTTTCTAAATCTATAGAAATGACCTCATCCGCTTCATTTAACCAAGCGAAACTATCCCCATCAGAGCTTGACGTTCCAGAAAGATCAAGACTATTATCATTACAACCAAACTCTTGTGTAGGTCCTGCTTCAACCATTGGTGGTGTAGTATTTTCAATGATATAAACAGTATCTTGTTTCGAACAACTAGTCACGGTATTCATTACATTTAGAATGTACATTCCACTTAAGGTGGCATTGATCTGCGCCTGATCAGCTGGACCATCTATCCCTCCTGTCGGACCAGTCCATAAATATTCAATATCTGTTCCGGTATCACTTCCAGAGCCATCCAATGCAACCGTCGTTTGAATACAAGTAAGTTCTTTATCCTCTCCGGCAAGTGCATTTGGTATCGCTGCTGTGTTTTCCAGACTTATCGTATTGGTAGCAGTACAACCGTTTAGTTCATTTGTGACCAATACACTATAGTTTCCAACTTCTGAAGCTTCGAAAGAAGCAGCTGTAATCACCTGACCATTTGGTCCAGTCCATTCATAAATCGTATTAGCTTGCTGTATAGCTTCAATGACCACTGAATTTCCAGAGCAATCTAAGGCTCCAATAATATCAACATCTGTCAATGGAGGAATCGTATTTTGATTCACTGTCATTGAAGCCGGTTCTGATGAACAACCATTTTCTGTATTTAAAATAATAAGTGTATAATCACCAGGAACATCAACTATTGGATTAGGGGAATTGACGTTTGTTGCATTGATACCAGGTCCTTCCCATTGTGGAATTAGATTACTGGCCGTATTGCCAATTGAGCTTAATTCGCTAGTCGTCACTAAGCAGGTTAACAATTGATCTTCGCCCACTACAGCAATCGGAGCTTCTACATTTTCGAAAACTTCCACTATATCTGTTTCAGAACATCCGGAAGCAGGATTTGTAATCGTCAATGTATAGATTCCAGGCTCGTTAATCATTGGGGTATTCGAATCTGCTCCAAAAATAATCCCAGGTCCTGACCAGGAAGGATTCCCTTCTCCGTTTCCAGATAAAGTCAGCACATCATTAAGGCAGGTCAAGGTAACTGAAGCACCTGCATTTGCGACCGGAGCTTCGAATACATTAATCATCATAGTTTCATTAAAAACACAATTGCCTTCCGTGTATGAAAATGTAATTTCATTTGCTCCATTCATTAATCCAACATCTGTGGGATCGAACACTCCATTTTCAGCATCAATGATTCCTGTACCACTCCAAGAAGCAATACCACTTCCTGCACCACCTTGAACATCTACTTCTAAGTTAATCATTCCACCTTGCAAGTCATTTAAACATAAATCCTGTACTTGTTGAATATTAATAAAAACAGGAGTACACTCCGTCGTTGAGCAAATCGCATCTGCAAAACTACTTCCACATGCCCCACTTCCTATTGCTTCGATCGTAACATCAACATCTTCTCCCGGATTTAAGTTTGTAAAATCGATATTGGTTCCTGCTTGGAAAACTCCGTTTACTAAATAGCCTTCAGCACCTGCAACTGCATTCCACGAAAAGCTTACTGCATCTGCACTACTTTGACAATCAATCACCAGATCTTCCAATGGTGCTTCTATAATAACATCGATAGTTTCTGAATAAAAACATTGTCCATCCTGAAAGAAATAAGTAATCGTATTTACCCCAGGCTGTGCCATGCTTGGATCAAAAATACCTTGATTTGGATCCGCTACACAAGAGCCTTCCCAAGTTCCTCCCGGAGGATTAGCAAATAATGTCATCGGTCCATTATCTTGGCAAACCGCTCCGATTGGAGCGATGTTTATAGTAATTGGCGCACAATCATCTGTTGTACAAATTGCATCTGCAAAACTACTTCCACAGGGACCACTACCTATTGCCTCGATCGTAACATCAACATCTTCTCCCGGACTTAAGTTTGTAAAATCGATATTGGTTCCTGCTTGTAAAACACCGTTCACTAAATAGCCTTCAGCGCCAGGAACTGCATTCCAGGTAAAACTTACTGCATCTACACTACTTTGGCAATCAATCACCAAATCATCCAGTGGTGCTTCTATAATGATGTCTATTGTTTCTGAATAAAAGCATTCTCCTTCTTCGAAAATATAAGTTACTGTATTTACACCTGGCTGCCCCATACTTGGATCAAAAATACCTATGTTAGGATCAGAAAAGCAAGAACCTTCCCAGATTCCTCCACCCGGAGTAGCGTCCATTGTTATCGGCCCATTATCTTGACAAACGGCTCCAATTGGAGCAATAGCTACATCTATAGAAGGGCAATCTTCAGCTGTACAAATCGCATCTGCAAAACTACTTCCACAGGCACCAGTACCTACTGCCTCTATACTTACGTCAACAGCTTCTCCAGGGCTAAGGTTTGTAAAATCTATACTTGTTCCAGCCTGTAAAACACCATTCACTAAATAACCATTAGCGCCAGGTACTTCATTCCAGGTGAAACTAACTGCATCAACACTATTTTGGCAATTGATCACCAATTCATCCAAAGGAGCTTCTATTATAACATCTATAGTTTCTGAATAAAAACATTGTCCATCCTGGAAAAAATAGGTAATCGTATTCACGCCTGGTTGTGCCATACTTGGATCGAAAACACCT
>CAYXQH010000564.1:0-4469 GCA_964467425.1 uncultured Saprospiraceae bacterium | reverse complement strand
GAGGTACTTCTCAGGAGTAAAAAATTGTAGCAGCAGAAAAGTTTATCCTTTTGTTATAAGGCTTCCGAAAATTATTTAACCTAAATAATAGTTATGAAAAAAGTTTACTTGTTTATCTGTTGTTTGATTTCTCTATTAATCAATGCTCAAAACTTATCATTTTCCGAAGAAGAAATTTATTTAGAATTTGGAGAGGATATGGATTATCATGATGTCACTATTTATAACACAAGTGATGTAGATGCTGAATTAGGATTTACTTTAGAAACCCTTTGTTATCCTTTAGGGGATAACACTAAATTCGTTCTACATTTTGCTACCTTTCATTTGTTTCCTACATGCGAAACGACTACCTGGGACGAAACACTTATGACTGTGCCGGCACAGGATTCATCAAGCTTAATTAGACTTGAACAATACACCGGAAGTTTTGGCACCACTTGGAACTTAATTGTATTCGATGTAAATAATCCTACAGATGCAGATACTTTATATATTCAAATAGAAGAAGAATGTCTAGTATCAAACAATAACCTACTAAATGATATTAGTATTGGAAAAGCCTATCCAAATCCATCAACAAATAGATGTATAATTGAATTAAACGTACCCTCAACATCTAAGCTTATAATACATAACTCAACAGGAAAAGAAGTGAAAAATATTTTTATTGAAGAAGGAGAAACAGAAGTAATTCTAAATACAGAACAATTCAATGAAGGGGTTTATTTTTACTATGTAACTAAAGATAAAAAAATTTCAAAAGTGCAAACTTTTTTTGTTGTCAAAGAATGACACATAAGTTTATCTTTCGATATTTCGAATACATTCAATATACTCTAGCACACAAATGTCTCTTAAAATTGTAACTTCTCAAACCAAACAAATATCACTTAAACTAATTAATTTGTTTGTATGAAAATGTCAGCATTACTTTTCTTTTCAAGCCTTTGTTATTTTGGATGGGGGCAAGAAAATTGTTCCTTAAATTTTAATGGCTATTGGAGCATCGAGAAACACATGGATGTCTTCGAGGACTTTACACTAAAACATGGAAGCAAAAGATCTAAAAGTGCTATCCAAATTGAAATACATAGTGAACTGGATGGGAATCCAGACCCTTCTCCCGAACAAATCAGGACCTATACCTACATCTGTGAAAATCAAAATTTCATACGATCGGTACTCCTTGATTCCTCAAAAGTATACTTTCAGGATTATTTCGACGAAGCTTTTAGTGATCCCGAATTCATAGATTCACTGGATAAGGCATTTATAAACCCATTAGTTCTTGAACAGCTTATGACGCCCTTAGAAATCCATATTCTAAGTCATCATAAAGATGGTTATGCCTACTATGGTATTGGTGGACATTGTGCCTGGGAACTCGATGAAGGATTTGGATTTCTATTACATAAAAAAAGAATCCTTGCCGCGGATGTCATATTTGTAGCTGCTGAAACAGGAGCAGCGATGAGAGACAATGGCACCTTGCAATCTCATAATGCTAAGAAAGGAATTAAACAACCTGGCATCACACTTCAACCCAAACCTAAACTTTATGCACCGCATCCTAAATATGGAATGCTCAAACCTATCGAAAAACATAAAAATACTAGATTCGTCTATGACCTTGTGGCATATGGATATACAGATGATGTGATAGCCTTACACAAAGCAGGAAAGATAGATATACAATCTTGGAACGGGAATCGTATTACTAAAAATCATTTAAGGACAGCCGTTACGTATAATCAAATAAGATTGGTTAAATATTTTTTAAACCAGCCTGGAATTGATAAGAGAGGTTTGATCCAACGTGCATCCAAAAACTTAAATAAAGAAATGGTCTTATTGCTTTTAGAGCATGGCATAGACATTAATGAAAGGAGTTTTTACAATTCCCAAACAGCTTTAGATATTCTTAGCCATAAATATCATCAAAGCCATAATCATTATTTCGACACCCGTATTTCAGAAGATAAAGCTTCATTTAAAGAATGGCTAATAACACTCGGAGCGGAGACACAAACAGAAATTCTCGAAGCGCTGCTGGCGAAGAGAGATTTTGAAGGGCTACGTACATTTATGAAAATTAAAAGCCAACGGATTAGCAGCTATATATATAACGCCCTCCATTCAGAAGATGAAGAGATGGCTTTATTCCTTTTTGTCAATTCCAATTACCATAACGATGCTCATCAATTTATGAAAGCCTTCGATTATAAAAGTCGAATATTGATTCAATATTGTTTGGAAAAAGGGATAGATATTAATACGCCCATTAGAGGCCATTTACCTTTAGAAGAATTAAGAAAATCTAAAAAATATACCTCAGGAAAAACACTTGAAAGGTTGACTCTATTCGAAAATTGGATGATATCGAAAGGAGCTATATCTAAATTATAGCAGTTTAAAAACAAAATCTATATAACCTATAAAAATAGCAAAATGAAAACGCTACAACTACTATTATTATTAATGGTATCGGGATTAATATCTTGTGCTCAAGATCAAAAAACTGACATCAAGCAACAAACTAAAAAAGAAAACTCGATCGATAAAGAAAAACTAACCACAATGTTGGACACCATGTTTAGAACCGAACATGAAGCTTTAGCATTGGCTAATTCTATAATGAAGGAGCAGGGAGCAGATTCAAAAGAATATCTAAAACAAAATGAAATAGCACATAGAAATCACGACATTAATGAAGAAAAGATTAAAGCTCTTCTTGACAATCAAGGATGGCCAGCTGAAAGCATAATTGGAGAGCAAGGAAGTTTAACGGTTTGTAATGTCCTTCAACATTCTAGCCTTGATGTTCGATTAAAGTATCTTCCAATGATGAAGGAGGCTGTAAAAAAGAAAAAATTACATCCTAGGTTTTTAGTCAGAGCTGAAGATAGAATTGCTACAGACAATGGAGATCTTCAAATTTATGGAGGTCAGATGAAATATTATCCCGAAACAAAAAGTTTCAACGTCTGGCCTATTTATGATCCTGTAAACATTGATAAAAGAAGAGCTGAAATAGGTCTTGGACCAATAGCCGAACATCTGATGGATAGGTTTGAATTCGAATGGAATCTTGAAGAGCAAATTAAAAGAACAGAAGCATTCATAAAACAAAAACAATAGTCAGCAGAAATAATGGATGCTAACAAAACATACAACTTCAATAGCAACTAAATGCGAATTCCATATTTACATCTAGCTTTGCTTCCCTCTAAGGCCTGTTAACCGGAGCAATAAAATTGTATATTTACTTTGATTTTAATGATAACATCAATTGGTGGGATGGCGTATTTATAGGAAAAATATTCAACCCAGCGTTTAATAGGTATTACATTAAAATTTTATTATAAAATCGAAAAATTGTAACATACATTGGAGATATTACGATTGTAAAATAAAAGACATAAATCAACATACTTAAAATTTAAATTCAATTCTTGTCATGAACAATAAATTCCAAATTAAAACCCCAACCATTCTACTTGCTTGCTTAGTTTTAACTTTACTTTTTCAATGTAATTCATCACCTGTAGACCCCGTAGGCAAATGGTATATATTTATAATGAAAGAGAATCTAACGGAAGAACAAAAGGAAAAAGTTTCTTTAAGATTAAACACTTTCACTATAGAATTTGATAAAGAAAAAAATGTCAGTCTAAACACCAAAGGAGGTACTTCAAATGGGAAATATCGGATCGAAAATGATACCATTCCTGGAAATTTCGTAGGAAAAGGAGACTTTAAAGCTATTATTGCCGAACCTTTGTTATACGTCGGTGCGCAAGGTCAAATATTTGTTTTTTCCAAAGAGCCGTATGATTTCAATAAAAAATATAATGTTGATAGAGATAAAGTGAGAAGTGATTTAAAATTTCTTAGAACGACTTGGAAGTTAGATTAAAGGAAACAAGGCTATTGATCATCCTTCATTAAAACCAAAAGAACAATCGCTTGTCAAATGCATAAAATCTGTTTTCATCTTAAGCCACAAAGTCGCTTCATCATTATTTTGTTTCTGTTTTTAAGCGCCCCCCTATTCGCACAAGATGATTTTGAATTAAATTCGGAAACATTGATTTTTCAAAATTTAGAAACTGAAGAATTATTCAAAAAAGTTTATGAAATTTATAAAGAAAATCGAATTGATTTTTTAAAAGAAAGAAGTGCTCTAGAGCTTTCCCCGTCAAGTAAATTCGATTCAATTATTGACAAGGCTTCCTTTGACAAGAAAAATAAATTATTGATTAAAGAAACTTGGCATAAGAACACCATTAGTTTCAGAACACAAACCATCCATAGAGACAGCATTTATAAAGATGGTTTAGATTGCTTTAAAAAAATATACAAAAATGAATTGCAGGAGTATAGAGAAAAGAAAAAGACATTAAGCTCCAGGCTCAAAACGATTCTTCCAAAGGAAGAACTAATAACACTAAAAAACATAAGGGATA
>CAYXQH010000563.1:0-4472 GCA_964467425.1 uncultured Saprospiraceae bacterium | reverse complement strand
CGAATTTCAATATCATTTCTGTCATTATTATTAACGTCATTAAAACTTAATGCGAAGGAAATGGTATTCTAAAAAATATATTAAAAAAAGCCACTTTCCTTCGAAAGTGGCTTTTTTAGTTTAGTACAAAAAAATAAAATATTCCACATGATTTCTTTCAATAACATTAGCATCATTATTATTTCTGTAGTCGTCATTATTAGTCCATGACTCTGGAAGGATGCTTATTGAAAGAAAAATAAAATATTTCGAAGCCGTTCTTCCTTGGAAGAGCGGCTTTTTTTGTTTGCTGAATTTCGTAACAAAAAGCACAAAACAACACTGATTATCAAACAGTTAGACCAAGAATAACCTTTTAGCAACTGTAAATCATAGATTATTTGATTTTATAAAAGGAAGAGTTGAAAATAATTTTAATACTTCAAACGAAATGATACCGATAATAAACGAATAAAATAGATGAGTGAACTGAATAAATATTCCAGAAACGTAACACAGGACGAAACACAACCAGCAGCACAGGCAATGCTTCATGCCATAGGTTTAACAGAAGAAGATTTGAAAAAACCTCAGGTTGGAATTGCAAGTACTGGCTGGGAAGGCAATCCATGCAATATGCATCTTAATGATTTAGCCAAATTGGTAAAAAAAGGAGTTCAGCAAGAATCGCTCATCGGATTAATTTTCAATACTATTGGAGTTAGTGATGGCATATCAATGGGAACATCCGGCATGCGATACTCTCTTCCATCCAGAGATATCATCGCAGATTCCATAGAGACCGTCGCCAGCGCTCAATGGTATGATGCTATCATTACCGTAGTTGGTTGTGATAAAAATATGCCTGGCGCTATGATGGCATTGGGGCGTTTGAATCGGCCTGCTATTTTGGTCTATGGTGGCACCATTAATCCTGGCTGTTATCTGGACCAAGAGCTAGATATTGTATCTGCTTTTGAAGCTTTAGGTCAAAAAATTGCTGGTAATATTTCTGAAAAAGATTTTAAAGGCGTTGTTCGAAATGCATGCCCTGGCCCTGGTGCCTGTGGTGGAATGTATACGGCAAATACTATGGCATCAGCTATCGAAGCTATGGGCATGAGTTTGCCATTTAATTCTTCCAACCCGGCAGTGAGTAATGAAAAGCAATCGGAATGCGATAGGCTAGGTGCTGCAATCAAGCAATTATTAGAAAAAGATATTAAGCCCCGAGACATCATGACGCGAGAGGCTTTTGAAAATGCTATTACTTTGATCACTGTTTTAGGTGGTTCGACTAATGCGGTTTTGCATCTGATTGCGATGGCAAAGTCTGTTGATGTTCCCTTAAGTATTGATGACATTCAAACGATAGGAGACCGAACGCCTTTCCTTGCAGATTTAAAACCAAGTGGTAAATATCTTATGAAAGATTTGCATACCGTTGGAGGAGTCCCCGCAGTTTTAAAACTACTATTAGAAAACGGGTATTTACATGGCGACTGTATGACCGTTACGGGAAAAACACTTGCCGAAAATCTTGCCGATGTCCCTGATCTTACCGAAAACCAAACAGTAATCAAATCATTTGATCAGCCAATCAAAAAAACGGGACACATTCAAATTCTCTATGGAAACCTTGCAAAGCAAGGAGCCGTTGCAAAAATCACCGGAAAGGAAGGCGAACTTTTCGAAGGAGAAGCAAAAGTTTTTGATAGCGAAGCTGATGCAAACGAAGCCATCAAAAACGGTGAGATAAAAGAAGGCCATGTTATCGTCATTCGCTACTCCGGTCCAAAAGGAGGTCCGGGAATGCCAGAAATGCTAAAACCTACCTCTGCGATTATGGGCGCAGGTTTAGGAAATAAAGTTGCTTTAATAACCGATGGCAGATTTTCAGGAGGTACGCATGGCTTTGTCGTAGGACATATTACTCCGGAAGCACAAGTAGGTGGTTTAATTGCTTTATTAAAAGATGGTGACAAAATAACTATTGATGCTATTAATAATACCATTGATGCGCATCTTGATGCATCAGAAATCGAACAACGAAGATCTACATGGATAGCCCCCTCCTTATCGGGACAAACTGGAATTCTTAGAAAATATGCAAAATGTGTTTCCTCCGCCAGTGACGGATGTGTAACAGACCAATAAAAATTCACATTATGAAAAGATCATTTCACACAGAAAAAGCGAATAGCCCAATTAGTACAGATGAAAAGCGGGTCATCACAGGTGCAGAAGCAGTAATGCTTTGCCTGCTTGAAGAAGGAGTCGATACCATTTTCGGATATCCAGGCGGAGCTATTATGCCCATTTATGATGCTTTGTATCATTTTCAGGATAGGATTCAACATATCTTACCTCGACATGAACAAGGTGCTATTCATGCAGCAGAAGGTTATGCCAGAGTAACTAGAAAAACAGGAGTCTGCATGGCTACTTCTGGCCCAGGTGCAACAAATTTGATTACTGGAATTGCCGATGCAACTATGGATTCTACACCTGTTGTATGTATCACTGGGCAAGTCTATAGCAGTGTCCTTGGATCTGATGCTTTTCAAGAAGTTGATGTAGTAGGATGTACTACTTCTGTTACCAAATGGAATTATCAAATCACCAAAGCTGAAGAAATACCTTTCGTTTTTGCAAAAGCTTTTCACATTGCTAATTCAGGAAAACCCGGAGCAGTAGTTATTGACATTACCAAGGATGCACAGTTTGGCTCTCTAGAATTTTCTTATAAAAAGAATCCATCCATCCGGAGCTATCATCCTTACTCGAAACCAAAAAGAACAGCGATAGAAGCTGCTGCCGATTTAATTAATAAAGCAAAAAAACCTTTTATCCTAGCAGGTCATGGTATTCAGATCGCCCATGCACAGGAAGCCTTCAAAGGCTTTATTGAGAAATCCGGAATTCCACTTGCTTGTACGATTCATGGATTATCCTCCATTCCATCTGATCACCCTTTGCACATGGGCATGTTAGGCATGCATGGCAACTACGGTCCAAATATAAAGACGAATGAATGCGATGTGTTGATTGCCATTGGAATGCGATTTGACGATCGGGTAACCGGAGACCTAAGTCGTTATGCCAAGCAGGCAAAAGTTATTCATATAGAAATAGATCCTTGCGAGATAAATAAAAATGTTCATGCACACGTCCCGGTTTTGTCTGATGCGAAGCTAGCTTTAGAAGCATTGACTCCAATGATTGAGAAAAAAACTTATCCAAATTGGCTTGCGGAATTTAAAGTTTGTCAAAAGCAGGAAGATGAAAAAGTAATCCAACATGATCTGAAAGCGAATGCTGAAGGAAAAATAAAAATGGGTCAGGTCGTTCATAGAATTAGTGAAATGACAAAAGGCGAAGCAATTGTAGTAACAGATGTTGGACAGCATCAGATGGTTGCAGCAAGATATTATAATTATCAATCTACCAATCAATGGGTCTCCTCAGGTGGAGCAGGAACAATGGGCTTTGGTCTACCTGCTGCCTTTGGAGCGAAGCTCGCAAAGCCAGAAAAAGAAGTCATCGCCTTCATTGGAGATGGCGGGTTTCAAATGACCATTCAGGAATTAGGTATGTGTAGTCAATGGAATGTCGGCGTAAAAATAGTTTTACTCGACAACGAATATTTAGGAATGGTTCGTCAGTGGCAACAGTTATTTTTTGATAAAAGATATTCTTCGGTTGCACTTCAAAATCCAGATTTTATAAAAATAGCAGATGGCTTTGGTGTTCGTGGAAAGGTAGTAGAAAACCCGGAAGACCTGGATGCTTCTATTCAGGAGATGCTCGATTTTGATGGCCCCTATTTATTACATGTACGAGTAGAAAAAGAGGAAAACATTTTTCCAATGATTCCTTCGGGTTGCGCTGTTTCAGAGATACGACTAGAGTAAAAGGCAGGTAACTGGATTATAAAATATCATTGATTTACATTTTGATTTGAACGTTATGCAAGAATTTACAATTTCTGTTTTTTCGGAAAACAAAACAGGCCTTTTAACAAGAATAGTTTCTGTTTTTACCAGAAGGCATATCAATATTGATAGCTTGACTACTTCAAAATCTTCTATCAAAGGAATTCATCGTTTTACTATTGTGGTCAATCTTAAAGAAGAAGAGGTTAGAAAATTGGTCGCTCAGATTGAGAAGCAGGTAGACGTTATAAAAGCTTTTTATTATCACCCTTCCGAGGTAGTCCATCAGGAAATTGCATTGTATAAGGTTCCAACTTCTACATTCTCTCATGGAGAAAAAGTAGAAAAATTAATCCGTACGCACAATGCGAGAATCCTTTCTATTGAACCAGAATATATTGTTGTAGAAAAAACAGGACATGCAGAAGAGACAGAGGCCTTACTTAAAGAGTTTGAAAAAATCGGAATCTATGAGTTTGTCCGATCTGGACGCGTTGCCATTGTAAAACCGATGGAACAATTAAATACATATTTGAAATCTTTAGAACAAACGAATTA